>DASQNN010000133.1:0-6027 GCA_035644955.1 Nodosilinea sp.
AAGACCATTCTCTTTTCGATTGGGTGTCGCTCCTGGGGCCCATTCTACTGTCTTGGCCGCTGCTAATTTCCGTTGTTCTGCTGTTCTTTCATAGACCTCTCTTTAGCTTGCTAGACCAGCTTTCGAGCCAAAATATTCAAAAAGCTAAAATTGGCCCCTTAGAAATTGAAGAAGCCGAACAGCCCTACGTTGAGGCTGTTAAGCTGTTACTTACCTGTTTTATCTCTGCAGACGAGCTGAATCATCTCCGGCAGCTCGACAATGGCGAAGATTCTGTGCCCTACGAAAGCGGCACTGACCTTTCGGTAGAGCTAAAGCGGCTATCTGGTTTAGGCTTTATCCAGGCTAGAACAGATCTCGATGAATTGCCTCAGGAAGGCGACTTAAATCACTACATAGAACTTACAGAAAAGGGGAAAGAGTATCTAACTCTGTACGACAGCTTCTTAGCCAACCAGTCCTCCAGTGCAGAAAAAGAAGAAGTTTAAAGGAGGCTTAAAGCGTTAAGCTGTCATTTTAGGCGAACCATAACGTAATCGCTTTGTGATTTCACTGCGTAAAATTTAGGGGTTGAGCCGTTAGGCTGAGATTGGCGTAGGCGATCGCTGTATACCTGTTGAGAAACAAGCTGTAGAGCATCATTTGTTACTTTTCGCACTTAGTGAAATGCCTGCGTTCTTAAGGTAAAGCTAAAACATCTAACTAAGGTTAGGTAGACGATGACGTTTTGCCTATTTAGAGTTAAGTAGAAGATATTCAAGCTTTTTCTCCCTTAAGCCCATAGATTGGGATGTTTCTTACTGACTTTCCTAACCGGAAAAGGGAGAGGCATGGGGTTTGGCTAGACTCTGCGCTTGGGCTTGAATCAACCTGTTTTATAGAGGAACACAGTCATGGTTGCAACGTTAGACGATACAAAGCGACTTTTAATCGGTGAGAAGCTAGCGGATTTGAAGGCCCTTCAAAACCTGATTCTCTCGAATGACCAGAAGCTTATGGCTGCCTGCCCACACGCCGATATTCGCGAACGGCTCCAAAGTTTTCTTGAGGACGACCAAAAGAACCTAGGCATTATCGAAACCGTCCTCGTTCAGTATGGCGTTCCCGCTGACCCTAGTGCGGCAATGCATACTCTCATTTCGCAGTCCGAGCAGATGATGTCTGGTGATGAGTTGACGTTTTATCAAAAACTCATGCACCACGAACTGATGAAGCATAGTCAGGCCATGAGTGGCATCATGATTCACAAAGCCGCTCAGAAGGTGGGGGCAGATGTTGAAGTCGCCATTACCCCGTTGAATACCGTCAACTTTGAGGGGCGAGCCCATCAAGAACAGCTCAAAGGAATGCTCGAACAGGTAGGCGTGCGCGAGATGACCGGCCAGGACGCCGATCAGGGCCTTTGGGCCCGGGTGCAGGATGGGGTTGCAGCTCTGTCGGGTGTATTTGGCAGTGTGGTTACTCAAAACACCGACAAGCAGGATATGAACATCCAGACGGTGATTCGGCTAGACCACAACAAGACAAATACTATCTTTACCGAAATCGGCGCTACCGAAGATCCCCAAAAGCTTCAGGAGTATTTTGGCCAGCTTTACAAAGATCTGTTGGCCCATGCTGAGGCTGAGGAAGAAATTGTCTACCCCAAAGTACGCTCGTTCTACGGGGATGCCGATACCCAAGAGCTGTACGATGAGCAAGCTCAAATGAAGCAGATACTGGATGAAATTAAGGCCATGAATCCTGCTTCGACCGATGAGTTCAAATCAAGGATCAAACAGCTGATGGATATGGTTGGCGATCACATTCGCCAGGAAGAGTCAACGATGTTTGCGGCGATTGATAAAAACTGTAGTGCTGAGCAAAAAGAGCAGATGGCTACTGACTTCAAGGCGGCCAAGAGCAAGGTTCAACAGGAAATGGCGTCCGCTGTCAGCTAGCAACCGGTTTGGTTTATAACGGATTGAGCTGAGTTCTGAATTCCTTCAGTCTAAGATCCACTCCTACCCTCCTTACTAAGGGGGGTATGAGGTATCTCCACGTTCTACTGAGCGAATCTGCTATAGCACAGTTCTCCACTAGTCCCTTTGGGTTAAGTTCCTGAGGGGCTAGTTTTTTAAATAAAAAGCATAAAAAGCAGCAAGCGCCGTTCAGATAAAGACCTGAGGAGCCTGCTGCAATAAAAATTAGGGAGAGTTGGAGGATGTAAGGGGGTTTGAATAGCAGGGGTAAGAGCCTAGGGTGAGTGCTGTCGGCGTATATATGCCGACAGCACTCACCCTATAATCTTTAACTACGCCTGACCGCTCTCTGCTTCAGCTTCCTTCTTCTTTTCTTCTTTCTTTTCGGTAGCCTTGGCGTCGAGTTTGTCGACAAAATCGTTGATCCGCTCTTCGTTCTTTTCGGCGTAGGACTTGTTTTCTTCAGTAGTCATATTGAAAACCTCGATTAAATTAGGTAAATCATTACCCTTAATTTAAGGATTCGTTTAGCTGGCAGCATCTACTCAATGAATGATTTGAGCACGGCGGTGTTTTAGGCAGAACGGCAGAAGTAAGCCGTGCTTTAGGGTAGGTGTGGCGGTAGTACAGCTGCGCCCGTTGGGCTGGTAGCTGTACTACCGCTAGGGCAGGTTTTGGTGTCTTGGGGCCAAGCGATCGCGCCGCCGCAGTTGTCTACCCAGGCCCCATGGCTGACGGGGCGCGAGTAGAGGAGGAGCTTCTCCCCAGTGGGCTAGGAAGGCGATAGGATAGGTTGGGAGCATCTTCTATCTTTCGATATATTTCTGTTGGCAGAGAAAAGACTATAAAATTTGTTTAGTACCTTAGGCCCATTGACGATAGGCCTAAGGTCTGCCGTTCTTTTGCTAGAGCTGGTCTTGGCCCAGAATCTATCGGCCCTTTGGGCGATCGTCGGTAGCGGGTGAACCCCAACCCAAGGTTTGAAACTTCAGCTATGACAAACCCTGAGCGGACGGTTCTGTTGGTCAATAGCGCGCTCGGGCGTGCCGATATCTATAGATCCATGCTGCGGCACGAGCCTGGGGTTTGCTACCGGGTGATTGAAGAACCCTACGACTTGCAGCTGGCCAGCCGGGGCAAGTCGCCCTCGATCGATGGCATTTTGCTTGAAGCCTACGGCGACGTCGATGGCTTAGACCTGCTGAAGCGGCTACAGCTTCAATGGAAAGGTGCTTGCCCACCCGTCATTCTGGTGGGCAATGACGAGGTTAAAACGGCGGTGGTGGCCCTGAAAGCCGGAGCCGCTGACTATTTGGTAGGCGATCGGCTCACCCCAGAGGAGCTGTGTCTGGCGCTGCGAACCGCGATCGCAGCCGCTGAAACAGCCGCTAACCCGGCCGGCTTAGCTCAGTTACCACCGACAGATTCAGCGCTGGAGGCCAGCCAGCCAGACGACCAAGCGCTGCTCGAAGCGCTGCCCCAAATGGTATGGAGGGCCGATGGTGCCGGGACGATTTACTACTGGAATTGTCGCTGGTATGAGTACACCGGGTTGAGCCCAGCCCAGTCGTCGGATTTAGCCGCAGCCAGCTGCCTGCATCCCAAGGAGCAGGACGATGTTCTGGCCCGGTGGAGCCAGGCGATGGCTGAGGGCAAGGCCTTTGAGATTAAGTACCGCATTCGCGGGCAGAACGGTAGCTACCGCTGGTTTACCAACCGGGGGGTGCCGAGCCGCAGTGGTGACGGGCAGATTACCGGCTGGATTGGCACCATTGATGATGTCGATGAGCAGAAGCGCCTGGAAGATCGCCTCTGTTTGGTTGTACAGGCGGTCAACGGGCTGGTGTTTGACGTCAGCGACATGAGTTTAGACGCAGACGATTTCGTTTACCGATCGGAGCAGTTGTTCGACCTGATTGGGTTTCACCCCGAGGATGTCCCCCCCACATCTCGCTGGTGGGAAGAGCGAATTCACCCTGACGAGCGGGCGCGCCTACGGCTCCAATTGCAGGACCTGATTGCCAGTTCCAGCGAGCTGTACGAGTCGGAGTATCGCATTCGTCACCGGGATGGCCACTGGGTAGATGTTTGGGAACGGGCGCGTCTGGTGCGCGATGACCAGGGACGGGTGATTCGCGTCGTGGGCTCTACGGTGGATGTCAGCAAGCAACGGGCGGCGCTGCGCGATCGCAACCAGGCCGAACTCAGATTGCGAGAGGCCCACATTCAGCTGGAATCGGCCCTGGCGGCTGGGGCGATCTTTACCTGGCGCTGGGCTATTCCCGAAAACAAGGTGGTGGCCAGCCACAGCTTTGCCCGCCTGTTTGGCCTTGCCCCCCAGGGAGTTACCACTGACCTGTCCATAGAGCACTTTCTCAACGCCATTCACCCCGACGATCGCCCGACGGTGACGGCGGCGATTAAAGAGGCGATCGCCACCGGAGCCCGCTGCGCCAACGAGTTCCGCATCTACGATGCCGCGGGCAAAGAGCGCTGGGTGATTGCGCGGGGGCAGGTCGAGTACGACAGCGAGGGCAATGCCGTTGCCTTTCTCGGGGCCCTGGCCGACATCAGCGATCGCAAGCGCATTGAGGCCGACCTCCAGCAAAAGATGCAGGAGGTCGAGGCCAGCCAGCAAACCCTGCAAGCCCTGATGGATTATATTCCCGAAGGCATTACCATTGCCGAGGCCCCCGATGTGACCATTCGCCAGGTCAGCCGCTACGGGCAACAGCTAACCGGGCGCACCCTAGACGAGCTGGTCGGCATTCCGTATTTTGACCATCCTGAAACCTGGCAGTTTTTTTGCCTCGATGGCACCCTGGCGCTGCCAGAAGCCTTGCCCCTGACCCGGGCGGTGCAGCAGGGTGAGGTGGTGACCAACGAAGAATGGCTGCTAAAGACAGCAGAGGGGCGAACCATCGTACTGTTGTGCAATGCTGGCCCCATCTACAACCAGGCGGGCGACATTACCGGCGGCATTATTGCCTGGCGAGATATTACCGAACTCAAACAGACGGAAAACACTCTGCAGCGCAACCAGGAGCACCTCAGTCTGGCCATGGCCGCCGGCAAAATCGGCAGTTGGGACTGGGATATTCAGGCCGATACGGTGCATTTTTCTGACACGGTGTATCGCTTGTTTGGCCTTGACCCAGCGCGGTTTAGCGGCAGCTATGAAACCGTGATGGAGCTGGTTCATCCAGACGATCTGCCGCGGGTGCAGCAAGCTCTCCATCGCGCCGTTCATGAGCGAGAGGAGTACAACCTTGAGATGCGGGTGAAGCGGCCTGACAACACCATCTGCTGGATTTTGAGTTTGGGTCGGGTCTTCTATAGCACTACCGGTGACCCGCTCCACATGACGGGCATTGACATCGACATTACCGATCGCAAGCAGTCGGAGCTAACCCTGCAACAGACCACCGAACGGCTCAATGTGGCGCTTAAAAGTGCGCCTATCACCCTGTTTAACCACGATCTAGACCTGCGCTACACCTGGATATACAACCCCACCCATGACTTGTCAGTAGACGAGATTATAGGTCGGCGCGACGAGGAGATCACGACTCCAGAGACGGCAGCCCGACTCACCCGGCTGAAGCGGCAGGTGATCGATACGGGTCTGGGCCTGCGGGAAGAGGTTAAGGTGACAACCAATGGGCAAACGGCCTATTACGATTTGACCATTGACCCGATTCGAGATGATCAAAATGCAGTTGCCGGCATTACCTGTGCCGCCGTTGACATCAGCGAGAGAATGCAGCTTGAAGCCGAACGCCAGCAGGCCACAACGGCCCTGCAAGAAAGCGAAGACCGCCTGCGCATGGCGGTCGAGTCGACCCAGATGGGCACCTGGGACTGGAACCTAACCACCAATGCGCTCACCTGGGATGCGGGCTGTAAAGCTATCTTTGGCCTGCCACCCGACGCCGACAGCAGCATTGAGTGGTTTTTTGAGAGCCTGCATGGCGACGATCGCGATCGCCTCAAACAGGTGGTGCAGATTGCTCAAGAGGCATCGAGTGGCGGCAGTTTTGACGTCGAGTACCGCGTTGTTGGCCAT
>DASQNN010000134.1:0-3884 GCA_035644955.1 Nodosilinea sp.
CGAATGCGCCAGTTGAGCTGAATGGTGTCGCCGTTGGCGGCGCTGTAGGTGGCTTCGGTGGCCTGGAGATTCAACACCTTAGGCGGGGCGGGGGGCTTGAGAAACAGCAGCCAGATCGCCAGCAGCAGGGTGCCCAACAGGCCCAGCCCGGTCAAAATCAGCAGCAGCCCTTGCCACCAGGGCCGGGGTTGCCAGGTCAGGGTGCCCTTGTAGACCGTGGGGCTGAGGGGCAGGCTGTCGGCATCTTGCAGCAGCACATCAAAGGTGATCAGGCGACCCGGGCCAAACCAAGGTCGCCGCCAGGCCGGTTTGGGCACCAGCAGCAGGCCCACATGTTCCGTCGCGCCGGGGGCCACCCGAATGGTGTCGGTGCTGAGCTGGTAGCGGTAGGGCGGGCGCGGCTGGGTATGGCCCACGGCTACCGTCACCGTGCGCTTGACATTGCCCTGGTTGACCAGCGCCAGCAGGTATTCACCCCGCCCGTGGCCGACAGTATCCTGCACGGGCATCCACTCTAGGGTCAGAGTGGGGGTGGGCAAGACCTGGAGATAGACCACGTCCAGCAGCATCAGCTCCGGGGTGTTGGCTGAGTGCAGACTGAGGGTGGGGAAGTAGGCCCCGGCGGGGGTATTGAGGGGTGGCTGTAGGCGTAGGGTAATGTCGCCCTTGGCACCGGGGTTGAGGGGTAGCCCGTCTGACTCCATCACCAGGCCGGGCAGGGCCAGCCCTTCGGGGTAGCGCACCTGGTACCAGCGCTGGTCGAGGTCGGGGCAGGTGAGACGAAAGCGATCGACCCGGTCGGTGCGGTTGTGCACTAGCACCGTCAGCTCCACCCATTCGCCGGGCAGCACCGGCAGCGGCAGGGTCGAGCTGGTGGCCGGGGCGACGGTGAAGGTGGGGTCAACGATGCGGTTGGTTTCGGTGATCGGGGGCAGCACCTGCAGCCCCTGATCGTAATAGATGGGAGTGTCTTCGGGGTACTGGTCGGGGGCATCGACCACAATGCGGTAGGGGTAGGTGCCGGGCAGCGCCTGCACCGGCACGGCAATTTCAAACTGTACTTCGCTGCTCTGCTCTGGTCCCAGGGCCAGCCGCTCGTGGTGTACTGGTGCCCAGTACACCACCCGGTGGGTGTCATCCAGGTCGGTGAGGTAGACGTCGATCAGAGCGGGCTGGCCCCCTTTATTGCTGAGGGTGACCCGCAGCTCCAGGCTGGTACCGGCCATGACCTGGGCCACCCCCGCCGGGTTGGGAATCACCGCCAGGGGGTTGCCGGGCAGCAGCGATCGGTGGATAGTTTCGGGTAGGTCGCGGCCCCGTTTGGGGGCTAGCCGCGCCCGGTAGACAGGGCCGCCAGCCCCAATGGTGGCCTCGATCACGCCTTGATCTAGCAGGCTTTCTACTAAGGCTTTAGCGTCGTCGGGGGGCTGCTGCAAAAAGTCGGCCACCTGGGCCAGGGTGGCTGCTCGCTGCCTCACCAGCCACCGAAACAGCTGCTGCTGCTCAGCGGTAAGCTCCAGGGCATCGGTGATGTCTAAGCCGGGGAGGGTGGATGGGGTAGAACGCCTGAAATCGAGGCCAGACTGGGTCATGGGGTTACCTCGTAGTGTCACCGGGTAGATTCTGGGTTACGTCACTGGGTTGCGTCACTGGGCTGTGTTACAGGGGCCAGGGCCATTGGTGCGAAAGCGGGCTGTAGAGAGGGCATCCAGATTCACCCGGTGGTCGTTACCTCCACTGCTTACAAGCAGCTGCCCCTCAGTCAGGACGGCATCAACGGTATTTAACGGTTGTCGGGCGGTGCGAACCACTTGGCCCTGCTGCCAACCGGGGTCGCGGCGGCCATCGCTGGCCAGGGGCCAGAGCTTGACTCGGCGATCGTCCCCAGTGCTGACCAAATAGCAGCCGTCGAGGCTGTAGGCCAGGGCGCGCACGGGGCGACCAGCGTGGCCGTCGTCCCAGGCTTCGAGCAGGGTGGCGCAGTCAGGGTTGGGGGTGGGAGCAAGGACAGCAGTGCAGCGGGTGACATCCCACAGGCGAATGCGGCCCTGGTTGTCGGCAGCGGCCAGCCGGTAGGGTCGCCGATCCGGGGTGGCCAGGCTCTGGATGTAGGCGTTTTGGTCGCCCTCCTGGCGCAGCAGGTTGTAGGTTTGGTCGCTTTGCCAGTTCCACAGCACCAGGCGGTTGTAGCGACCAGCCACGGCTAGCCACTGCCCCGGCTGATCGATCCGCGCCAGGGCGTAGACGGCAAAGTCAAAGGGTTTTTCTTTTGTAGGGCCGTTGCCCTGGCCTCGACCCGCTAGCTGATCACCCACGGCCCACTGGAGAACAGCGCCGCTGCCGTGGCTGCTGAATAGATAGTTGGCGTCGGGGGTAAAGGCGAGGCCGAGCACGCGGTTGGCGCGATCGCTCTCCAACCGCAGCAGCGGTTCCTTCGCTGGGGAGAGCACGTCCCACAGGGCAATCTCGCCATTCTCCAGGCCGACGGCCACCAGGTTGTTGCCCACTGGCCGGATCTGCACCACCCGCACGGCTTTATCCAGCTGGGCCAATACACCGTCGGGCTGGAGTCGCTTGCCCACCACCCGCCAGCGCCGCAGGGTTTGATCTGCCGAGCCGCTGATGACGCGATCGGCATCGCCGCTGAACCGCACGCTGCTGACCGGCCCACGATGGCCCTGGGGCTTGATCAAAAACGGTAGCAATAGGAGTAGCGCCAGCCCGACCACGCCCAAAATCTGCACCAAAAAGGGAATTTTGGGCTTGACCCAAAGGGTCAGCCTGTCGGTCTCTGGGGCCACCGGCAGGCGTGGGTCGGAGAGCTGTGGGGTGGCGCTGAGCTGGTGGCGGCGGGGTGGCCCCACCAGGGGGCGTTTGGGGACAGCGTGAATTTCTAGCTGAGCGGTGTTGCCGGGGGACAGGGGCACGGCGGTGTCGGGGTGAATGGCGATCGCGTCCTCAGCCAGGGTCTCACTGGTCACGGCTAGGGTGACCTGCTGGGGCAGGTTGCTGGCGTTAGTCACCGCCATGGTAAAGGTGGCCTGGTTGGGGGCATCCCCGGTGCCAGGCACATCCTGCTCGGTGGGGGTGAGGGTGACCGGGTAGTGGCCCTGGGGTTGCAGGTGAATAACCGCCTGGGCGGTGCTGGTCAGGTCATTGTTCTGAACTGCCAGCAGGGTAAAGGGGTAGGGCTGGCTCAGGCCCTGGGTGGCTGGCCGACAGTGTAAGACCGCTTCAGCGGTGTCGCCGGGCTTTAGGGCGATCGCCGCAGCGGGGGTTGTCACCGTCCAGGCAGCGGGCAGCCCCTGTACCTGGAGAGTGGCTGTTACCGGTACCATGCCAGGGTTGCGGAGACTGACCGGAATCTCCAGTGGGGTACCGGGAGCAACGCTGAGTTCCGCCGGCAAGGCGAGGGCCAGCGGCACGGCATCGGCCCCCGGCTCCACCACCAGGCGCACCAGCTGGCGCTCTTCCTCTTGCAGCTCCAGGGAGAGAATGCGCACCGTCAGGTTCATAGTGCCGACGAAGCCCGGCACCGGGTTGCGAAAGATTTCGACCTGAAACTGGGTGCGATCGCCCGGCGGCTTTTTCGTGCCAATTTCCGGCGACAGCCGATACCAGCGGGCATCGTCCTCGGGGTCGGCCCCAGGGGCGTTGAGGTCGAGCAAAAGCGTGGCGAAGCGATCGCTGGTGTTGACCACCGCCACCCCAAAGGTGGCCGGTTGCCCACCGGGCCGAAACCGCACCGTCGCCTGGGATAGGCTGACCTCAATGGCGCTTACGCGATTAGCCATAACTCCTCTCGCCTACTCAATAAATTGGTCAAATACGCTATTCGAGCCCGTATCCACAGGTTTGAGGGAACTTTCGGGCAGCGCTCCCAC
>DASQNN010000135.1:0-1609 GCA_035644955.1 Nodosilinea sp.
CGCCGGTCATTTCCTTTAGGGCTTCTCCAGCATCAAACTCTTCGTAGTTGATAATTTCGGCTCCACCGGCCTGGGCTAGGGCCAGCCGCTCAGGTACGCGATCGATGGCGATTACCCGCTCCGCTCCAAGCATAAAGGCGCTGCGAATGGCAAATTGCCCCACCGGGCCGCAGCCCCACACGGCCACGGTATCGCCGGGCTCGATGTCGCAATTTTCGGCCGCCATGTAGCCGGTGGGAAAGATGTCGGTCAAAAAGAGAACTTGCTCATCGGCGAGGCCGTCGGGCACCTTGAGGGGGCCAACATTGGCAAAGGGTACGCGCACGTATTCGGCCTGTCCACCTGCATAGCCCCCCAGCAGGTGGGAGTAGCCAAACAGACCCGCGGGCGAATGGCCGTAGAATTTCTCAGCCATCCACGCGTTGGGGTTAGAGTTGTCGCACAGCGACCACAGGTCACGGTTGCAAAAAAAGCAGCTGCCGCAGGAAATGGTGAAAGGCACCACGACACGATCGCCCTTTTTCAGGTTGTGGACCTCAGACCCCATTTCAACCACTTCCCCCATGAACTCGTGGCCTAAAATATCGCCCGACTGCATGGTAGGAATGTAGCCGTCGTAGAGGTGCAGGTCAGACCCGCAGATGGCCGTAGAGGTGACTTTAATAATGGCGTCACGGGGATTCAAAATCTTAGGGTCAGGAACCGTATCTACGCGAACGTCTTGGCTTCCGTGCCAGCAAACAGCTTTCATTGCATCTCTCCTGATTTATTGCGTTGAGTGGGGGCGTTGAGTCGGTTCCAGGGGGTTTAGTTTTCGGAGGTTTGGCTGGTATAGCGCCCCAGGGTGGGATTTTTTTCAGCCTGGATGTTGCTGGTGGGCGATGCTTCAGATGACCCCTTTGAAGACAGGCCGGGAATCAGATTCTTAATCGCGCTAAGAAGGCCGGGTTTGGAGCCGGTTTCGAGCTCAGGAGCTTGTTGGCTGGAGTGGCCCTGGCGCTCAACGGCGGCGCGATCGACCCCGCCATTAAAGTTTTCTTTGCTGAGGGGGGAGTGGGTCTGGCGAATGGGGCCAGCCTCGTAGGGCTCGGCAGCCTGGGCTTGGGGCATATAAAGTCCGATTGAACCCACCCAAAGGGCCACGGCGAGGGCACTTAAAACCAGCAGCCGACCGCTTAGTCTACCAACTCCCGCCGCGGCTTGAAGCATCGACTTGAGGCCCAGGCTGGGGGAAAACCAGGAAGCGCAGAGTGAACGAAAAAGGTGATTCATTGAACTACGGGTAACAACATCAAAACCGGGCAGGATTAAGACAGGGTGGGGAGCCGCCTAAGCACCCTTGGGCTGCCCGTCGGTGGTGGCGATTTCGCCCGCTTCCATCAACTGTTTGAAGCGGCTGAGGTCATCGCCAATCTGCTGCTCGGGTTCCTCGCCAAAGAGTTTTGCGATCGCAGCAGCCATTCTGCCCCCGGGGAGGTCATACTCCATCACCACTTTGACTTCGGTGCCGCGATTGCCGGTAGCGGGCTGAAACCGCACAAACCCGGAGTGATCAATCTCTGCATCTTCGGCAGAGGTCCAGGCGATCAAATGGTTAGGCTGATCCTTC
>DASQNN010000136.1:0-11010 GCA_035644955.1 Nodosilinea sp.
ACCCCGTTGGGCACGGTGATGGGGAAACGTTCGCCCGTGGCAGTGCTGTAGGTGCCGGGGGCCAGCTTGATCAGCGTATTGCCCTGGGCGGCCCCTAGCGCCGCCGTGAGCGTCTTGTGGGGGAGGTGGGGGCGGCCCGAGGGTTCGTCTATGCCGCGGTTGGGGTCAACGTCTAGGGTCTTAGCAAGGGTATCCAACAGAGAAATGTCCTATCGGCGGCACGGGTTAGGGCAGTTGGTTCAGGGCGGTTGGTTCAGAATGGCGCTATGGAAAAATACCGTTATGCCAGAATATCGTTAAGATCTAGCCAAGTTAAAAGGATAGGGCGAAAATTGTGATTGCGGTTGCCATTGGCCTAAATCTAGTGATTGCGCTGTTTTGCTTCTATGTCGCCTGGCGGGTGTGGCGGTTGAGCAAAACCCTGGGAGCTGTAGCCGATAACCTGGTGAAGTGGGAGCAAAACACCCACAAAACCCTCAACCCGGCGGTTACTCCCGCCAATATTTTGCGGGGCCAAACCGGGACGGCCTACCTGCGACAGAACTACACCGCGCTCCAGCAGCAGCTCCAGCGCCTAGAGCAGGCGAGGGCACTGGTGGCCCTTTTGCCCATGGCCAGCCGCTGGCTGGGCGTTAGCGGTCGCCGAACTAACCCTAGGGTGAAGATGGCTTTGTCTAAAAGACGATAGGATTGCCCTAGCCACCGCCACTACAATGGGCGGAGCAATGGCCTAGGGCGACGGTTTGGCTACCCCACAGGATAAAAACACCATGAGCGACAAGCAATCTGGAGGGTTCGTTGGCGGACTGATGCTGGGTGCCGCCATGGGTGCGGTGGCAGGTCTGCTAGTGGCCCCCCGCACCGGACGCGAAACCCGTCGCATTCTAAAAAAATCGGCCGATGCCCTGCCCGAGCTGGTGGAAGATCTCTCGACCTCGGTACACCTCCAGGCCGATCGCCTCTCCGAGACGGCCCTGGTCAACTGGGAGCACACCCTGACCCGGCTGCGGGAGGCGATCGCCGCTGGGCAAGAGGCCAGCCGCCAGGAGTATGAGCAGCTGAGCCAGACCTCCCCCGTAATCACTAATGGCTCTGCCCAGGAGTAGGAGCAATCGCTTTGGCCGATCCGCTGTTTTGGCTAGCCCTATCGTTTTTACTGGTCGTCGTCAGCCTGACGGCCGTGCTCATGGTGGCCATACCCGCCATGCGTGAGTTGGGCCGGGCCGCCCGCAGCGCCGAAAAGTTTTTTGACACCCTGGGCCGCGAGCTGCCCCCCACCCTAGAGGCCATTCGCCTGACTGGGCTGGAAATTACCGAGCTGACCGACGACGTTACCGAAGGGGTGCAGGGTGCCGGGGAGGTGGTGCAGCGGGTCAACCAGAGTATCAGCACCGCCCAGACCAGTGCCCAACGCCTGAATACGGGCACCAAGAGCATTTTTGCGGGGGCCAGAGCGGCCTGGCGGGCCTGGGCCAATGAGTCGCCACCGCGATCGCAAACTAGACGACAGGGCGACGGCGCTGGGCCTGCCCCTGGCGATCGATCCCCAGCCCTGGAGCGTCCTCGGCCCTATACCGAGGACGCCTTTACCCGCCTTGACCACGGGAGCGCTGACGTCAGCGAACAGGGCGTTGAGAGAGGGGCTGGCGATCGCCCCCTTCCCGGCAGCAGCCAACGGCCCCAGCTCGAAGAAACCTCCCTTAAAGCTGCCCCCGAAGGTCTTCCCGAGGCCGTCCCAGAGCCATTACCAGAAGCATTCCCTAGGCTAGTTCCACGACCGCCCCAGGAGGCCAGCCGCCAGGGCAATCTCGATTAGAGCCTTGGGCCAGGCAGCACGGCCGTTTAGGTTGGCGATCGGGTTGACTAAAACCGGGCAAACGCGAGAGTTATACCAATCGTCCATGCTGCTGACGCCGCACTCCCAACGATAAAAATCTATTTTTAGAGCAAATCCGATTTGGTAAACCCCGATTCATAACCAGGAACCACGTAGGGTCGTAGCATGCTACGCCCCTACAAGTCGGGGGTATTCATCCGGGATTTGGTATTAGTCCACCAATCGGGCCAGCAGCTGCACCTCAAACACCTGCTCAAAGTAGTCTTTCTTGTAGTTCAAATTCCACAGCTCTGAGGCGCAGTCGTCGCCGGGGTGAGCGGCTTTTACCGCCATAGTGAGCACCTGGGCAGCGGCGTCAAACTGGCAGTCAGTGCTCTCAACGGCACCAATGCCGCGGCGATCGAGGGCCACCGCCAGGCGCAGCAGGGCGCTGAGGTGAATAACCATTTGGCGGTGGTAGCGGGTGGGCAGGTTGCGGTAGTTGTCGTGCTTTTTCCTGGGGGCACTCTTGCGGTGGTAGCGGGCAATGTTGGCGATTACCTCCAGCTCGGTTTCGGTATAGCCCAGCAGTTCGCCATTGCGAATTAGGTAGTAGGAATGCTTGTGGTGCGACGAGTGGCTGACAAAATGGCCGCAGTTGTGCAAAATGGCGGCGGCCCAAAGCAGCTCTTTTTCTAAGGTGCCCCAGGCGTGCAGACTGCCCCGGGTCTGCTCAAACAGATCCATGGCAAACTGGGCCACCCGCTGGGAGCGATCGAGGTGCACCTTATACTTTTTGGCGGTTTTGAGGATGTTGCGCTGCCGCACCGACTTTTGAAACTGCATGCGGTCTTCGATCAGACCGTGGGTGAGCATCCAGTCGACGACAACCCCTTCCCGCAGGGCGCGCTCGCAGATGGTGATGCGATCGGCATTCAGTAGCTCCATGGTCTCTTGCAAAATCACCGCCCCCGCCACGATGATCTCGGCCCGACGGGGCGACATTTCGGCCATGGCCAGCCGCTCGGCGTAGGTGGCCTGGCGCAGGGTCTCGACCAGGCCCGAGACTTCCTCGTAGGTCATTTGAAAGCCGTTGAGGGGGTCGGGCACCAGGCCCAGGCGATCGCTGGCCACCAGCGCCGCCAAACACTCGATGGTGCCTGAGGTTCCCGTCAGCTGGATCGGTTCTTCGGGCTGGAGGTGGGATTTAAGCCCGGTGGTGTTGGGTTCGATCATGCCCCGCACGTAGGCTCGCAGGGTGCTAAATTCTGGCTCTGAAATCGGGTCGGTGGAGACAAATTGAGCGGTCAGCCGCACCGCGCCCACCTTGGTGCTGCTGAGAAAGCGGTGGGGTTCGCCCGTGCCCAAAATCAGCTCGGTAGAGCCGCCGCCGATGTCGATGATGGCGTGGGGTTCGCCGTTAAACTCCATGCCCGAGAGCACGCCCAGGTAGATGCGGCGGGCTTCTTCGGTGCCCGAGATCAGGTTGATGGCCAGGCCGATTTCGTCATACACCCGCTCGATGAACGCCTTGCCGTTGCTGGCTTCGCGCACGGCGCTGGTGGCAACCGCAACAATATCTTCGGCCTTGAGGCTGGTCGCGATCGCGCAGCACCGTTTCAGCGCTGTGATCGCCCGCTCCATCGCCGCCTCCGACAGGCCGCCTGTGTCTTCGTTGAAATCGCCCAGGCGCACGGTTTCTTTTTCGCGATCGACAATGCTAAAAGCGGGCAGGTCAGGCTGAATTTTGACCACCACCATGTGAATTGAGTTGGTGCCCACATCAATGGCGGCCAACACGCGATCGCCGGTAATCTCTGGCGGGGCAAAGTTAGAAAAATCCGTGATTGTGGTGCTCGACTCGCGGATCGAGGTAATACCTGTCATAGGGCGCCCATGCTGCTTCGTCTCAAATTTTACCTGCCAGGCTACAACCCATTGGGTTGGGGGGGAAACTTTACCCAGATTAAATGCCAGATTAAGTATGGGTAAGGGGATGTAGACGCGGAGCGGCTTCCCGCAGGGTGGGGCAGAGATGAGGGTGTGATCGCCCACCCCCGCATACCGGTACAGAAGCAACCCTAGTATTCGGTCATCGGGGCTCCACTAGGGTAGCGATCGTTCTCACCAGCAGATCGGGCTCGATGGGTTTGGCCAAATGCAGCTGAAAGCCAGCGGCGAGGGCCTGCTGCTGGTTCACCTCTCCCGCATAGGCTGTGAGGGCGATCGCGGGGATATTGCCGCCCTGGTCGTGCAGCCTGGTGCGGATCTGCTGAATCAGCGCGTAGCCATTCATCTCGGGCATGCCGATATCGCACAGCAATAGGTCGGGTAGCGACTGATTGAGCGAACTGAGGGCCTGGATGGCTGAAGCTGCCGTGGCCACCTCAGCCCCCGCCTGGGTGAGGATGAAGGATGCCAGCTCTCGCATGTCGGCCTCGTCGTCTATCACCAAGATCCGTAGCCCGGTCAAGTCGGTCGCTTTGTTTAGGGGTTCAGGGGGAGACGGTTGATCCTGGCTGGCCAGGGTGAGGGGGAGCAGCACCGTAAAGGTCGCGCCCAGGTTTGGGCCGGGGCTGTCGGCCCAAACCAGCCCACCGTGCAGTTCGGTGAGTTGACGCACGATCGCCAGGCCCAGGCCGAGGCCGCCAAACTGGCGGGTGGTGGTGCCATCTTCTTGCCGGAAATAGTCAAACACATGGGGCAAAAAGTCGGGATGAATACCTTTGCCGGTGTCTCTCACCCGAATTTGAGCGTAGGCGTCAACCTGCTCTAGGGTGATGGTGACTTGCCCACCCGCTGGGGTGAACTTAACCGCATTGGAGAGCAAGTTCCAAATCACCTGCTGAAGCCGGTTGGTGTCGCCTAAAACCTGGCCCGCGATCGCCTGCAGCGTGGTTTGAATTTGAATCCGTTTGGCTTCAGCTGCCAAGCGCACGGTTTCAGCCGCCGCTTCGATGGTGGTGACCAGATTCACTGGGGCAACGGTCAGGGTCAGCTTGCCCTGCAAAATGCGCGAAACATCTAGCAAATCTTCGATCAGCTGGGCCTGGAGTTTGGCATTGCGCTCAATGGTTTCTAGGGCCTGGTCGGTTTTGGCCGCATCCAACGACTTACTGCGCAACATCCTGGCCCAACCCAAAATCGGATTCAGGGGCGACCTGAGCTCATGGGACAAGACGGCCAAAAATTCATCTTTGATGCGGTTGGCGGCTTCAGCTTTGGTGCGATCGCGCTGAGCGGCCTGATAGAGCTGAGCATTTTCGATCGCCAATGAAGCCCGCTGCGCCAGTTCTTCGGCTAGCTGTAAATCGGCAGGGGTGTAGCGTCGGCCCGACTCCGCCGAGATGAACGAGATCGCGCCAATAACGCGGTCCTGGCTGTGCAGCGGTACCGTCATCACTGAGCTAAAGCCAACCTGCCGCAAAATCTCTAAATGCTCAGGGTCTTGGGCGGCATGCACCAGCAGTTCATCTGGAATTTCCGGCACAAAGTCTGACTGTCCGGTGCGCAGGGTCAGGGCGGCACCGCGCTCGGCATTGGGGTCTAGGGGATACTTGTCTCGCAACTGATCAGCCCATTCCAGTTTGGCCGGGTCAATGTGCGCCACGGCAATTTGGTCAATCGCGCCATTCTCTTCCACAATGTGGACGGTACACCAGTCGGCCAATTCCGGTACGGTGAGCCGGGCAACTTGCTCTAGGGTCGTTTGGTAGTCTAAAGACGAGGCCAGCACGGCGCTCGACTCGGAAAGATACTGCTGGGCACGCTCTAGCTTGACCCGCTCTGTGACATCGACAACATAGGCCAAAAGCCGTTCTACCCGCTGGTTTGAGTCAACTGTTGGCAGGTAGTAAACGTTGTAGTAGCCGGGACGGCGATCGTCATGGCCAGGTGTGTTAACGGGCAGGTTCGGCGAGATAAACGGCTGACCTGTGGCGTAAATCTGGCGAAAAACGTCGATGATTTCGGGGTCGGTTTGACCAAACAGCTCTAGCACCGACTTACCCAGGTGATGGTCGCGGGGTAACCCATTGATCTCGGCTAAGGCTTCGTTGATGGCGATAAATCGCTGCTCACCGTCTAATATCGCCAGCCCAACCGGGGAGGTATCAACGATGGTGGCCAACTGCTGCTGGGCGGCTTCGGCCTGAGCTCGGGCCACGCGTTCCCGCTCTAGCCACTGTTCTCTCTCCTGCTCGGCTCGCTTGCGCTCGGTAACATCAATGACAACACCGATAGAATGCCTGGGGTGACCTTGAACGTCGTAGGAAAACTGCCCTCTGGATTCGACCCAGCGAAGGTCACCATTGGGCCAGCGGAGACGATATTCGTGATGGTACTCGGTGCGGGCCTGCATCGCCTGCTGGAGCTTAGCATTGGCGGCGGTTAGGTCATCGGGATGGACGCGGCTGGCCCATGCCTCCTGGCTCGGTTCAACTTCGTAGGGCTGAAAACCCAGAATGATGAAATGCCCCGCTGACCAGCGAACTGTGTCGGTCTGCATGTCCCAGTCCCAGGTGCCCATGCGGCCAATATTGAGGGCGAGCTGTAGCCGAGCTTCACTTTCACGCAGTTCTGCTTCGGCCCGCGATCGCTCGACGGCCAGCCAGGTTTTTTCGGCGATGCGCTCCATCAGAGCCGCGTCGTCTGCCGTCCAGGGGCGCGGCGTCGCGTGGTGAAGCACCAGGAGGGCCACAAACCGCCCCCGCTTCACCAGCGGCACGCAGACCAGTGACTTGGTTTGAATGGCGGCAAAGGCCGCCGTTCCAGACTCAGCGGTGCGAGGGTCGCGATCGACATCGTCAACCACAACGGTTTTGCCCTGCTTTAGCTCGGCAACAATGTCAGCACCAAACGAATCCATGTGGTGTGCACCCACAACACTGATGACGCCATTGCAGTAATCGCGATCGATGATCACATGGTCTTGGGCGGCATCAATTTCACCGTAGGCACAGCGGGTGACGTTGAAGTGCTTGCCGGTAGCGTTAACGACCTGCCCGATGATTTCCTCTGAGTCTTGCAGGGTGCGAGCGGCATCATTCAGTTCAATCAAAAATTGCTGCTGCCGTTCTTTTCGCTGTAGTTCTGCCAGTAAAGCCTCGCGATTGGCTTCAATTTGCTTGCGCTCGGTAACGTCGATCGAAACCCCAGTCATGCGTACGGCTTGTCCAGCGTCGTTGAGGTAAACCTGTCCCTGGCTCTTAAGCCAGCGAACCTCGCCGTTGGGAGCGATTACCCGATATTCTGGGGCAAACACCTGGTCTCCCACAGCGGCCTGCACGGCCGATTGCCTCAACAGCTCTCGATCGTCTGGATGAATGAAGGCCTCAAACGCCTCTGTGGTACCCACCTGAATGCCCCAAACCGCTTGGGCATTGGGAGAGCACATGACTCGCTGCCTTTCTAAATCCACATCCCAGGCCACCATTTGAGCCGATGAGAGGGCCAGCTGTAACCGTTCTTCGGCCTGCCGCAGGTTCGCCTCAATCTGCTTGAGGCGAGTCACATCGCGAAACATGCCAATGCCGATTGCCGGATGCCCATACATGGCGGGCAAGGTTTCTCCCCAGAAGAGGGTGGCACGAATGCCGCCGGGGGTATGCCAGTTCATCTCATAGTTCTGTAGCGGCTCCCCACGGGCAATGAGCACGGCTGGCATTTGGTCGGTGGCGATGCGATCGCCCTGGGCATTCGTGCAGTAATAGGCGTTTGTATATTCCTCTAGGGATTTGTTTTGGGGTAACTCACCCCCGGCCAATTCATTGGCAATTCGATTGGCAAAAGTAACCTTTGCGGTTTCTGGTTCAATAAAGATGGTGGGCGTTGGCATTAAATCGAGAACGGCTTCTAACCATTTCTGCTGGTTTTCGAGATGTTCCGCCTGCTGCTTGAGTAGCTTTTCCGTTTGCTGACGTTCTGTAATGTCTTGAAATATCGCAACCGCCGCCAAAATTTGCCCTTGCTTATCCAAAATTGGGGCTGAACTAACTGTAACAACAGTACGCCGACCATCGTCTTGGTGTAGCTCCATCTCCTCGTGGGTAACGACTTCACCGGCGTTCAGCGATCGCGCCAGGGGATACTCCTGGGGCGCATACTGCTGCCCATCGGCGCGAAACACTTCAAATGGCATGATGGGCGGATAGTCCTCCAGGTCATAGGACTGCTCGTAGCTATATCCCAAAATTTGTTTTGCTTGCTCATTGGCTAGCACTAGTTTGTTAGACGATGCCTCGGCGATCAAGACGCCCGCCGGCATCTGTCGGAGCACCGCTTCAAACTGGGCCCGTTCTGTCTCCAGCTGGCGGAGTAATTGCTCTTGCTCTACCTCGGCCTGCTTGCGATCGGTCACATCCCGAAAATAAACCGTGAGTCCCTCCGCTGAGGGATAGGCTCTTACCTCCAGCCAGCATTGAACGGGCTCGCCAAATTCTTCCCAGGCCACTGGCACTTGCTCAGCGATCGCCCGGTGCATGGCCTCGTAGGCCACCCCACCCACCAAATAAGGAAAAACATCGTTCCAAACGTGCTTGCCAAGCAGGTCTTCGGGGGTTTTGTGCAAAATTTGGGCCGCAGCCTGGTTGACGTAGGTGTAGTGCCAATTGCGGTCAAAGGCCACAAACGCGTCGGTAATGCGTTCTAAAATAGCGACCACCTTGCGTTCCATCGGCCTATCGACCTGACCGGGGGTACTGGCTAAGCGCGCCTCTAGCGACTGTTTCTGCTGTTCTAGCTCAAGCAGTTGGGTTTGCAGCCGCCCAATTTGAGCATTTTCTCCATCGGAGCTGGTGGCAGCCGCCGCCTCCAGACTGCGGGCAAACTGTTCAATCACTTCAGAGCGAGAAGTTCCTCGTTGTTGCGCCGCTTGATCGAGCGATCGCCAAGCTTTGTGAGTTAGAGATAGGCTGACTCGATGTTTGGCCTCTCGATCCCAATTGTTCACAAACTTGCCGCTCGCGTCGCGTTTCATGGAGGATGGAGCCGTATGCATAAACGGTAATTACATTCAACTCGACTCTGTTGTGAATATAAATCTTCCTCAAGAGAGATGTTTTAGTTTGGTCTATGCCCAGAATGCCGCCATGCTGGTGGAGCCAGTTAGTATCAGGGATTAATCGATGTGGGAAAATCTCCAGAAGGATTCATAAATTGGAGACTCCGGCCCCGACCACCACGGAGTTTACTCCCTGGCTCATCGTTGAAGTCCGCCAGAGCAGACTGAGGTAGAAGGCTAGACCATCCTCTTTGGAGGATTGCTGCTCTGAGCCTTGGACTTCCAGACCTGGCCGCTGAGGCCAGGTCTGGCGATCCTACCTTTCGAGCTGCGCCATCTTAGCAGGGGTAGGTTGGGGGCCAAAGTGGGCCTGGCTAGTCAACTCCGCGCAGTTTGCGGGTGTTGTCGTACAGGCTCTGGGCTAGACCGTCCAGCCGCTGGGAGAGTTTTCCATCGACAATTTTGCCCTGGTCATCGAAGGCTTGCCAGGCCTGACCGATCGCCACCTGTTCGGGCACCACCCAGGCGTGCACCCAACGCAGAATGGTGCGCAGATCGTTGAGGGCGTTGTTGTTAGACTGGCCCCCGAGAATGCTCACGGCCCCAGCTACTTTGCCGTCGAGCTGGTCAAAGCTCATCAGATCTAGCGCGTTTTTGAGCACCCCGCTGACGCTGCCGTGGTACTCCGGCGTCACCAGCACAAACCCGTCGGCCTCTAAAAAGGCCTGGCGCAGCCGCTCGACATCGGGGTGGTCGGGGTAGTCTTTGCCGCCGTGGCAGAGGGGTAGGTTCATCTCGCGCAGGTCGAGCTGTTCAACCTCGGCTCCTAGGGCGCTGAGGCGATCGCAAACCAGCCCCAGCGCCAGCTGACTGTAGGACTTGGGCCGCAAACTTCCGGCAATACCGACAAACTTCACCATAAAGACCTCCTAGCTGCTTAGACGTATTCGTTATGACTTCAAGTTAGTAAGTTCTGTAGCAATTTGTCAAGGGAAGTTGGTTCAAGGTCCCGATGTCGGGGAGCGAAACCAGGCCTCGGCCTGTGGTTCTAACCCTAAAATCCTGCCGCCAATTCCTCAGTTCTCTATTTATCCTGAAGCTAATTGGCTATAGTGACGGCAAACTACCCCTCCTCCCGGCGGAGGTTCCCTTGGGCAAACCCTCACCAGATTCTCTTCAGCGCATCGGCGGCGCAGGTCCGCCATTGACGACCCCTGCCGCCGTTCCCCTAGTCCCGCTTACCATCGGGGGCGAAACCATTCCCCTGGGCAAGCGGGTGCGGCTCGATTTGCCCATAGCCCGCTTAACTACCGGCACCATGATGTCGCTGCCGGTGACGGTAATCAGCGGCAAAAAGCCGGGGCCGCGTCTGTGGCTCAGTGCCGCTATCCACGGCGACGAGCTCAACGGGGTCGATATCATTCGTCGGGTAGCGAAGGCGCTGAGGCCCAACCGCCTGGCAGGCTCGGTGATTGCGGTGCCGGTGGTGAATATCTTTGGCCTGCTGGAGCAGTCGCGCTACCTGCCCGATCGCCGCGATCTCAACCGTTCCTTTCCGGGCTCTAGTCGAGGCTCAATGGCCAGTCGGCTGGCAGCCCTGTTTATGCGCGAAGTGGTCAGCCAGTGCACCCACGGCATCGACCTGCACACCGCAGCCATTCACCGCATCAACCTGCCCCAGGTGCGGGCCGATTTGCACGACCCGGCCACCTACGATTTCGCCAAAGCCTTTGGGGCGCCGGTGATGATCCACGCCTCCCACCGCGATGGCTCCCTGCGTCAGGCCGCTGCCAAGCGCCACATTCCTACCCTGCTCTACGAAGCGGGCGAAGCGCTGCGGTTTGACGAAGCCGCTATTCAAACCGGGGTCGATGGCATTTACCGGGTGATGGCCCACCTGGGCATGTACACCCCGCCCGCCACCGATCAACCGCCGACCCTAGAGGTGCGGGAGACCCGCTGGGTGCGCGCCTCGCGCGGGGGCATTTGGCATCGAACGATCGCCCTGGGCGACGAGGTCAAACAGCGTCAGCCCCTAGGCTTTATCAGCGACACCTTTGGCGACAAGCCGGTGCAGGTGCGCAGCCCGATGGATGGTATTGTTATCGGCCACGGCCAAAACCCGCTGGTCAACCAGGGCGATGCCCTAGTCCACGTCGCCAGCGTGAGGGCAGAGATTGAGCAAGAACAGTAG
>DASQNN010000137.1:0-23280 GCA_035644955.1 Nodosilinea sp.
AATAGTGCGGGGACAGCAGCTGGGGCGCACTCTGGGCTTTCCGACGGCCAACCTGCATCTGCCCCCCGAGAAGTTTTTGCCTCAAACGGGAGTCTACAGCGCCTGGGTGCAGGGGGTGACCCATACCCCTTACTCCCTGGCACCAGCGGTGATGAATTTGGGCACTCGACCAACGGTAAACGGGCTTGCCCTCATCGCCGAGGTGCACCTGCTGAACTGGGCAGGCGACCTCTACGGCAAAACCCTGGAGGTACATTTGCACAGTTTTTTGCGGCCAGAGCAAAAATTTGACTCCCTCGACACCCTCAAAGCTCAAATTGAGCGAGACTGTCAGCAAGCGCTGGGAGAACTGGCGCGAGCGCCGGTAGGCAGTTGGGGCGCGATCGGGGCATGATAAGCCTACATACATCACAGCCAAGGGCAGCGGTGAAGGATTACCGGTGGACACCTACCGATCCTGATCTGGACTTGGTATAGCAGGGGTCAACAGCATGCGCGAGCGGATTGAAACGCTAGTCCAAAACTTAAACAAGACCATTGTTGGCAAGTCCGATTCTATTCGGCTAGTGCTAGTGGCGTTGTTTTCGGGCGGACACGCACTGCTCGAAGACGTGCCAGGGGTAGGCAAAACCCTGCTGGCTAAGTCTCTGGCTCGCTGCATTGACGGCAAGTTTCAGCGCATCCAGTGCACCCCCGACCTGCTGCCCACCGATGTTACCGGCACCAACATCTGGAACCCCAGCAGCGGTGAGTTTCAGTTTATGCCCGGCCCAGTATTTGCCAATATTTTGCTGGCTGACGAAATTAACCGGGCCACCCCCCGCACCCAGTCGGCCCTGTTGGAGGTAATGGAAGAACGCCAGGTCACCCTAGATGGACGATCGCGATCGGTGCCCGACCCGTTTTTTGTGATCGCCACCCAAAACCCCGTGGAATACCAGGGGACCTTTCCACTGCCCGAAGCGCAGATGGACCGCTTTGCGCTGTCCTTCAGCCTCGGCTACCCCACCTCAGATGAAGAACTCGGTATGCTCCAGCGGCTAGGGGGTAGCACTTCTCCCCAGGATATTCAGCCCTGCATCACTATTGATGAAGTGATGGCCCTGCGGCGAGCCTGTGCCCAGGTGACCGTAGAAGAATCGCTGCAGCGATACATTTTGGACCTGGTGAGGGCCACCCGCACCCACAGCGAGATTACCTTGGGGGTCAGTCCGAGGGGGTCGGTAGCCTTTCAGCGGGCTATTCAGGCCCTAGCTTACCTGGAGGGGCGCAGCTACGCCATCCCCGACGATGTCAAGCAGCTGGCACCCCACGTGCTGGCCCACCGGCTAATTCCGGCTGGGCACCATCGCCCCCAGCGGCTGGTGGCCGATCTGCTAGACACCACCCCTATTCCCTAGGGGAATGGGGAAAGCAGAAAATTCGCCCTCAATGGTAGTTTTTAGGATCAAACAGCCCATAATAGGGGCGGTGAACTGAAGGATCGCAATCTCCCATGCCAAGAACGCCCAGTGAGTACATCATTCACATGCTGTTTGATGGCGGCCACCACGAAGAGGTGCGCTTTTCCTCCATTCAAGATTTTCAGAAGTGGTACAGCGGCGAACTGATGCCCAAGGCCACCTCCGAAGAATTTATTACGGTGCCCCTGCCCAAGGTCAACCCCGGGGAGTACATGGTGATTCGACCTTCCCGGATCAGCGCTATTCGGGTTGAGCCAGTGTTTAGCTCTAGCGTTGAACGGTATTAATGGGTGATTGGTTTAGGTTAAGCGCAAATTGGCGGCTGACCGCAGGCCTAGGGACGATGGCTATTCTAACCGCCCTCAGCCTGACTTCGCCCTCGCCGGCGGTTGAGCTGGCCGAGCCCCAGGGAACCCCCCAGGAAACCTCTCAGGGGGCCAGGGTGGCAGTGGCCCCCGACAGGTCTGCTACCACACTGCCCCTGCGCCCCGTGGCACCAGCCGCTGGGGAATCAGTCTGGTCTGCCCTAGGGTTGCCCAGCGATCGCCAGGCCCTGATGCGGGCGATTGGCCACAGCCTCACCTATCTGGCCACCCCCAAGGCTGCGGCCGACTATCAGAATTACCCAGTGCCGGGCATTACCCGCGATCGCGTGTGGCAAAGTCTGCAGCGACTGCGGCAGCTGGTGGCTACCAGTCCTAATAACCAGGCATTCCAGGCCTCCCTGCGGCGAGAATTTGTTCTCTACGAGTCCATTGGCGCTGACGGCGAGGGGACTGTTGCCTACACCGGCTATTTTGAGCCCCAGTACCGGGCCAGTGCGGTACCCACCGCCGAGTACCGCTATCCGCTCTATCGCCGGCCCCCCACCCTGGATGCCTGGCCCCAGCCCCACCCCACGCGGCTAGAGCTGGAGGGTGTAGATGGGTTGGCTGGCGGCCAGGGCCCCCTGGCGGGGCTAGAGCTGGTGTGGTTGGCCAACCGCCTGGAGGCCTTTTTAGTGCAGGTGCAGGGTTCGGCCAAGCTCCAGCTCACCGATGGTCGAGTGATGTCGGTAGGCTACGCGGGTCGCACCGAGTATCCTTACACCAGCATTGGTCGCGCCCTGGTCAACGACGGCAAAATTGAACCAGATAACCTGTCGCTGCCAAACCTACTGGCTTACTTTGAGGCGCATCCAGAAGACCTAGACCGCTACCTGCCCCAAAATGAGCGGTTTATTTTCTTTCGGGAAAGTGGCGATGGGCCACCTTCTGGCAGCCTTGGCGTACCGGTGACAGCTGGGTACTCCATCGCTACCGACAAGTCACTGCTGCCCCCGGGCGCGATCGCTGCCATCCAGGTACCCCTACCCCAACCAACGGCCCAGGGTGACTGGATCAGCCAGCCCACCACTCGACTGGTGCTCGACCAGGATACCGGGGGCGCTATCCTTGGCCCGGGGCGGGTCGATCTGTTTGTGGGCACAGGCAATCGGGCGGGAGAGTTAGCCGGGCGCATCAATACCCCAGGGCGCTTGTATTACCTGCTGTTGCGCCCTTAAGCCTGCGCCGTCTTGGCGATATTTATCCCGGTCTGCCACAGTGGGGGTGTTACCCTATACGCCTATGGATACTTCCTTTGCCCTCACCCTACAGATAGTGCTCACGGTGTTGGCTGGAGTCACCGCACAGGTCATTGGAGAAATTGCCCGGGTTCCCAGCATTATTTTTTTGCTGCTGTTTGGCATTGGCCTGGGGCCAGACGGTATTGGTTTAATTCACCCCCAAGACTTAGGGGTGGGGTTAGAGGTCATCGTGGCCCTTAGCGTAGCCCTGATTCTTTTTGAAGGGGGGTTGAGCCTAGAGTTGAGTGAACTGGGTCAGGTGTCGAACAGCCTGCGAAATTTGGTCACCATCGGCATTTTTGTCACTTTAATTGGCGGCGGCATGGCTGCCCACTGGCTAGGAGAGTTTCCGTGGTCGCTGGCTTTTCTCTACGCCTCTTTGGTGGTGGTCACGGGTCCCACGGTGATTAGCCCCCTGCTGCGTCAGGTGCAGGTAGACCGTAAGGTTGCCACCCTCCTAGAGGGCGAAGGAGTGCTGATCGATCCCATCGGGGCCATTCTGGCAGTGGTGGTGCTCGATATTATTCTCAACGGCGATGCCGCCCCTACAACGGTAGTCGGCGGGCTGATTTTGCGGTTGGGCATTGGTACGCTAATTGGCGTAGTAGGCGGCGGGCTAATCGGCCTGCTGCTAAAGCGGGCCAGCTTTTTGGGGGAAGATCTGCGCAACCTAGTAGTGCTGGCGGGGCTGTGGGGGCTGTGGGGGCTCGCTCAGAGCATTCGCAGCGAGTCGGGGTTGATGGCCACGGTAGTGGCAGGCATGATGGTGCGCTGGCTGTCGGTACCCGACGAACGACTGCTGCGGCGCTTTAAAGGGCAGCTGACGGTGCTAGCGGTGTCGGTGCTATTTATTTTGCTGGCGGCAGACCTATCTATCGCCAGCGTCTTTGCCCTCGGCCAGGGGGCGGTGTTGACGGTGCTGGTGCTGATGGTAGTAGTGCGTCCCATCAACATCTGGCTTTGTACTCGGTCGAGCGATTTGAACTGGCGGCAGAAGCTGTTTTTAGCCTGGGTAGCCCCGCGGGGCATTGTGTCGGCATCGGTGGCGTCGCTATTTGCTATTTTGCTCACCGAGCGCGGTATGAGCGGGGGCGACGCCATTAAAGCGCTGGTATTTCTTACGATTATTTTGACGGTGCTGGTGCAGGGTCTAACGGCGCGGCTGGTAGCCGGCTGGCTAGGCATTACCAAAGCTGATGCCGTAGGCGCGGTGATCGTGGGCTGCAGCCCCCTGAGTCTGCTGATGGCCCGTCTAATCAGGGACTACGGCGACCCTGTCGTCATTATTGACACCAATGAGTCGGCCTGCGAAGCTGCCGAGGAAGAAGGCATTGAGCTGCTGATCAGCAGCGCCCTCGATCGCGATATCCTTGAAAAAGCCGGGCTAGACAAGGCCGGCACCTTTCTAGCGATCACCAAAAATGGCGAGGTCAATGCCGTGGTGGCCCAGCGTGCCCTAGAGGAGTTTCAGCCGGCGCGGGTGATTGCCGTAGTACCACAGGATAAAAGCCTGAGCGACCTGCCCAACAAAGGTCAGCTCAAAGGTGCTCAAACTCCCCGCCTATTACTCAAGCAGTGGAATACCTATCTCAACGATGGGGAGGTTCGCCTGGGAGAAACCCGGCTGCGGCAGGAGGACAGCGATCGGCAAAAGGCTCATCTAGAAACGCTTGTGCGCAGCGGCGACATGGTGCCCCTGTTGGTTGAGCACGATGACGCGCTACAGGTCGCCCTAGGGCAAGACACCTGGGAGGCAGGCGATCGCATGATTTATCTGTGGCATGACTCCAAACCCAAGCTCCTCAAGCAGCTAGCAGGCGGCATCCAACCCACCCGCCTAACCCTAGAAACGGTGCCTGCCGTAGAGGCGGTGCCCCTAGCACCTATGGAGCCTCAACCCAAGGCTGAGGCTCTGACAGCGGTCTATCCTGACGGCTCTGGTCCCCTTAACGGGTCTGCCCTAGAGGCTGCGGCAAGCCTAGCGGCACCCGATCCCGACAGCGATCTGGCAGCACCAGGAACGGTCGATAGCTAGGTCAAACCTATGCGATCGCGTGCTTAGCGGCTAGCCACGCCCCTTTTACGATAAGTTGACTTCTCTGGACAAACCTTGTGCCAGCTATATTGTGCCAGCCATGTAATGTGATTCACGTCTATGGTGTCTAACCCCGCTCCCTCCTCTCCGCTGGGCACTCTCACCGGCATTGGGGTCGGCCCTGGCGATCCCGATCTGATCACGCTAAAAGCCCTCAGGTATCTGCAAAAGGCCGATGTCGTCGCCTTTCCCCAGGGGCGCAACGGTCAGTCGGGGTTAGCCCAGCGCATTATCGCCCCCCATCTAGGGCAGCAGCAGCAGTTGCCCCTAGAGTTTCCCTACGTTCTAGACCAAGACCAGCTTTCTGAGGCCTGGCTGCAAGCGAGCGATCGCGTCTGGCATTGCCTCAGCCAGGGTCAAAACGTGGTGTTTGCCTGCGAGGGCGATCTCAGCTTCTACGGCACCTTTAACTATTTAGCTCTGGGCCTAGAGCGGCGCTACCCGGCGGCAAAAATCAATCGAGTACCGGGCATCTGCTCACCCATGGCCGCCGTCAGCGCCCTGGGCCTTCCCCTCACGGTACAGTCTGACAAGCTAGTCGTGCTTCCCGCAATCTACGCCGTCGCCGACCTTGAGTTTGCCCTGACCTGGGCCGATGTGGTGGTGCTGCTGAAGGTGGGCTCAGTGTATTCTCAAGTGTGGCAGTTGCTCAAGCAGCGGCAACTGCTCGAGCAAAGCTGGGTTATTGTCAATGCCACCCAGCCCAATCAGAGCATCTATCGTCCCCTCACGCCTTACCCTCATCTTGAGCTGCCTTACTTCTCCCTCATGGTCATAAGGTCGGGGGCAAATCCGCTACCCTAGAAAAGAAATAGGAACCCAAGCCTACGGGGTTCAGTCAACACACACAGTCCATAGCAGAAAGCGCACCCGGCATGAACCCACTTACTGCACCCAGGCTCAATCAACTCCTTACAACCCTTCGCCGACCCCAGTGGATTGCAGCCATTGTGTCGCTGAGTTTTCACGGCGCCTTATTTGCGGCTGGCCCCTCTTTTTCTAGCCTTAACACAACCGCCCTAGGAGGCAACAACCCAGAATTGGAAGAGCGTCGAGTGCCGCTAATTGAGCTTAGCGCCGAAGAGCAAAGCCGCCTGCCGGACTTTTCCGCCTCCCCCTACTCGTTATTTCCGGACAGCAACGACGATTTGTTTAGCCTGTTTCCACCCTCAGGCAATAGCTTGCCCCTAGAACCCGGCTCAGACTTCGGTGCGTCTATCCCAATACCAAACCCTCGACTACCCTCCAGCTCTTTTCCGACCGGCATTTCGCCTTACACCTTTCCAGGGCGCTCCTCAATTACCCTGTCGCCCCGACGGTCTCCCCTACCCTCCATTCCCAGTGGCAGTGTCGGACGTCGTCCGGCAGCTTCACCTGGAGCTTCCTCCACCCCAGCCGCCTCAACTCCCACCGCTACATCCCCACGAGGCACTACCTCGCCTGGAGCCGCTGATCTAGAGCCCAGTCAAGGCAACAGTGAGGGAAACAACAACACCAGCGCCCCCCTAAACCCTACGGAACCGTCAGCCTCCAATGCTCCAGAAACAGAGCGCGCCAGTGATTTGCTCGCTCGAGTTGAGTTTAGCGATGCCCAAACCAGCACCGCAGATGTCGAACTTGCCAAAGCGGCCTGGGTGCAAACAGTCAAAGCCAAACTAGGCGATACGGTTACTGAGGCCTCTGATGCTCTGACCATTGAAGTACCCTACAGCGGCCGCCTATGCCTAGAGCCCGAGCCTACAGACGGTTTGGTAGGGCTAGTGGGTGTGCCCAACGAAGCCAGTGACCTCAAACTCTGGACCACAGTGCTTAAGAGCACAGGCTACCCTTTCTTAAACCAGGCAGCCCTACAAGCCCTACAGAACCTGCAGCAACAGGCAGATGCAGAAGGTAATCCCCTAACCGCTAACACCCTGTATGAGGTTGTTATAGAAGTAGATTACGACAGCCAAACCTGTATCAGTCGTGAAGCTCTGCTCCAGTCTCGTACAGCGGAACCAGTTTCCCCCGGACCCGACGCAGAATAGTTGGCCTTAGCGAGGCAGAAAGTCCAAACGCTTTCCCACCCTAAAAATAGCTTGATCAACGATTGCGCACCCTAGGAAGGGTGCGCAATCGTTGATCCTTTAGGAAGGTTGGCTTCCCCTACTCAAACAGTTAGGTTTGAGGGGCAAGGACAACATCGGCGTAGGTTCCAGAGCGAACTACAGTGCCCTTCTCGAGCACATAAATACGATCGCAGTGCTCGATGGTAGACAACCGGTGGGCAATGATAATTAAAGTTTTGGAGCCAGCCAGAGCCTTAATTGAATCACTGATCAAGCGCTCTGTTTCATTATCCAAAGCAGAGGTAGCCTCATCTAAAATCAAAATCTCTCGTTGGTGATATAGCGCACGTGCAATGCCAATCCGTTGCCGCTGTCCCCCAGAAAGCCGCACCCCTCGCTCCCCAACAGAGGTGTTGACACCATCAGGTAAATCTTCAATTAAGGACTCCAACTGAGCAGCTTTAATGGCATACCAAAGTCTATGTTGATCAATATTGGCTGATGACACACCAAACGCAATATTTTTTTCTATGGTGTCATCCATCAGGAAAATAGACTGAGGGATATATCCAATCAGTTTCTTCCAGTTTGGCAGATTACTGTAGATAGAATGACCATCGACAGTAATATCTCCTTCTTGAGGAGTTAGAAGAGCTAGAATCACATCGACAAGAGTGGTTTTACCAGCGCCAGACTGACCAATCAAACCAATAGATTCACCCTTTCTTACCTGCATTGAAACACCCTTAAGAGAGGGGGTGTCACTACCAGGGTATTGATAAAAAACATTTTCAAGCCCAAGGCTTTTAGAGAAATTAGGTTCTTTAGCGAGCAAGCCTTTATTAGGCTGTGTTAGGCCGTCCAGATCCTTACTCTCAATCTCTTTAAGATCGAGATACATTGTATCAAGCGTATAAATAGAGTTTCGCAACTTTCCAACAATCTCTACTAGCTGACTTGCCGCAGGCACTAAACGTAGAGAGGCAACAGCAAATACGCCCACACTTGAAACAACAGCCTGAAAATCTTGGCCCATCAACAGTTGCGAGAAACAGACAAATCCAATCAAGGCAATAACCAAAAAAGTCTCAATGAGTGTCCGTGGTAAAAACTGAACGCTTTGAAACAAGGTTTCCATTTGAGCTTCTTTATATACATGTTCTCTAAGCTCAAGTCGGAAATATTCCTCACAATTAAAAACGCGAGTTTCCTTAATTCCTCCTAAACCATGACTTACGGCTTTGATGGTTTCCTCACGGGCTATGGTAGACAGCTGGCCCCAGCGTTTTAAGTGTTTCATTAGGAAAGAAAAAATCAAAACAACCGGAAAAAGAGAAGCCAACGAAATAACCAATAGAAATATATTGGTTTTTGCCATCAACACTAGAAGAATAGTAACAATAATGAGGTGAGACAACGACTCAATTATAGGCAGAGAAACCAGGTAAACGAAGCGATAAGTCTCGACTGATATCTTATTAATGTAATCTGCCGTATTGTGAGCCAAGTGAAAGTCGTAGGAAACCGAAAGGTAAACATCAAACAACCGCTCTTGCACAGCGGCTCTTTGGTCAAAAAGAACTTTATAAGAATAGCGTTTCCCAAGAAAATAAAAAACAGCCTTGACTAGGAAAACAAGAACAACCAACAATCCCATTGCAGTCACTAACTGGCTTGAGTTTTGGAGGCCTAAGTAATTATATATCCATGACAATTGAGTATTATCGGAGACGAGTTCTGGATTGCCTGCCAAGTCCAGAAATGGGCCAATCAACCCAATTCCAAAGCCCTCCAAAATAGAGGTCAGCAAAAAAATTAGTGTCAAAGTAATTAATTGCTTTTTATGACCCGAAAAAACGTAAAGAAATTTCTTGAAGTAATTCACAATTAAACCTCCTGATGGACTTGGGAACTGGTTAAATTAGTTAAAATCGTCAGAAAAACGATGTCAACATCCGACAGAGTCATATTGTGTAAATTGCTTTCAAAAGTCCACCTCCTGAATAAATACTATACTAATTGAATGAGCTCAATCAATATCTTTTAATGCTACTTCTCTCTATTCAATAAAGTTGTCTTTAGAATATTCTTCCAGCTCTTCTAAGGGTCAAAAAATATATGCTTAAGTTTGAAATAGGCTTTTTGTCTCTCCTCATATAACTATCTATTCCTATAAAGTAAAAGCAGTGCATCTCCATAAGCAATCACATCGTCTAGGTTCACCTCTATTGCTACTTCCCTGACATAAGACAGAGATGAACAAACCGCAGAGGTAATTACCAGGCAGCTAACTAGAACATTCTCCCATACAAATTGGTTGAAGCCTTCGAAAAAAGCTGTCTTAGTCGGTCAAATTACTACATGAGACTTGGACTGCATCTTTTCGCACCAGCCGTGGCACGGGAAAGATCAGCCCAAATTGCTTGGCTCTATATCAAACCGTAGGGCATCTAGATCCGCACCGGTACCACAAACATCAAATAAAAAGTTTATTGTTTCATCTTTGGCAAAGCGCTTAGCTATTTCCAAAAGGTCAAATTCGCCTTTATTTTTTCTACTCTGCCCAAAAATGGCTTAACAAACCAAATCTAGAAGTGGAGTTTTGCCGGCAGGAATACTCCAGCTTCCGAGCTTGAATTGGTATACAATAGCATCCAAGGCGGGTAAGATGAAAAGCTTAAATTTGAAGAAACTAGAGACTATTTTATCCGCCTTCACGATTTAAAGCCATCATAAAAGTAAGTTAATTCAATTCAGTTACCATTATAAGATTTTACTCCTTTAGATTCAGCGCCCAGGAGATCTTAGGCTAATGCTTACAAAGCACACACATATAGCAGAAACATGTAAAGTTTTTGCTTAAGATCATCCATTAGATCGATGAAATTACTAGGCTTACAATAAGCTATGCTGCGCTGCAAGTGTTTTTACTAGCATGATGAACTTCTATGAATTGTTAGAATATGAGGGTCTCGAATATCTCTGCCGAATTCAGTATGTCAGGATAACCTGGCTTGTGTGATCTCATTTGATATCCCATTACTCAATCCACCTATAGTTCATCTTTATGAGATATTTTCAACCCCTTCTTAATTACTTAAAATCATTTCTCGCAGATAGCTAGCCTGTTTTCAGCCTAACGTATTGTTAACTAATTGTTTTGGCATGATCTCTTCTAACCTAGTAGTTCAAGACGTTCAAGTGAGCAAAATGGCCGAGAGAGCTGGCCGCCTGGAAGAGATATTTTCGGTGTTTGCGCTCATGTATTTTGGAGGTTCATTTGGATTTGGTAATGAACTTGCTGGTGCTCCGGTACTACCTCCGGCACTTCTCACTCTAATGCGGTATTTCATTTTTGCAGGGATGCTTTTGCTGCTCGCCTTGCGCCCAGAACGGACTCTGAAGACAGCAATGGCAAACAAGTGGGCCCTGGCGTTAGTTGGTATAATTGCACTCTCATTTTTGTGGTCACCCTTCCCCACTGCTGTTGGAAGCACGGTCGTAAAAGAGCTCATACCTATGTTGTGTTGTAGCCTTTTTATAGCCTCTCGATTTACGATTAGACAGCAATTTAGAATAGTTTGCTGGACATTAGTGCTTATGTTTTTGGTAAGCATTTTTCTGGTCTTTGCAATGCCTAGTGTTGGCATTCACACCGTAGATGCTTTTGCTGGTAGCTGGAAGGGAGTATTTAGTCAGAAGAATGAATTTGGTGCCCATTCAACAATGACACTGATTGCTCTATTCTTACTCTCAAACTATGCCCAAAAAACACAACGTTGGATGTTTCCCTTCTTTGGTTTTTGCTTTGCAGCTGTTTTAATTAGCCAATCAGCTACAGCACTTGTTCTTTCGGTCATTGGTTTATTGCTAACTATTTTTTACAAAAGGTTTACTTGGCAAGGTACGAAGTCTGTTCTCTGGGCTAGCTTGATTATCTTAATCTTGAGCGGGGTACTGAGTATAGTTATAATAAGCTGGGTTCCAATGATGGATTTTCTTGGTAAAGATGCAACACTAACGGGTAGAACACTCATCTGGGGCTATCTGATTAACTTTGCTATACCTGAAAACTTAGATAGCTTTTTGATTGGGCATGGTAGAGGTATTTTCTGGATATCGCCTGATTTATTTATAGGCGTTCAGTATGCAGCTCATCACATTCCTTCCCACGCACATAATGGTTTCTTAGATCTCATTCTAGATGTTGGCATGGTTGGTTTTTCCCTATTCCTTATAACATGGGGAATAGCATACGTGAAAGCAATAAAGCTCGCCTATAACTTTAAGTATGCAGCACATCTATGGCCTGTAATCTTTCTATCGATGCTAGTTCTTTTTAATATTTTTGAAAGCTATTTAGCGCGTATTACAAACCTTTACTGGTTAGTTTTTATCATGATGGCTTTCTCGCTTAACAGGAAGAACTTATCTTTAGACTGAAATTCCTTCTGATTTGGTAGAAAATCTTAGCCCTTGCAAGGGCTAAGATTTTCTAATTGTAATTTATTTGATTAAGAAAGGTAGGCATACCTACGAATTTTCTGGTTAAGCGAAAGTTATTTGTCCTCTGAACGCGTTGGCTAAGCGAGTGCTTTAGACTCAGTGTTGCCTTAAAGGATAAAGCCAAAACCCCTGCAGGATATTTCCTAGTCCCTTTGGACAGCAAAGCCTACGATTCTGTTGCACTTTTGGAGCCGCTGACGGGCACAGGAGGTGGTTGCCAGAAAAGTATGCGGTAATCAATAGAACATCTAAATCAAGCCTAGGAGTGGAACTCTACCTGTGGGAAAACTACAGATCCTAAGTTGGATTTGGTATATCACCTCAACGTCGGAAAAACCGATTTTTTTTGCTGTGCATTCTATATATATTGTCCAAGCTAGCTATATGGGTTTGAATCCTTTTACCACTGCTTCTACACTGGTTTCTATTTATTTACCCTTCATTTTATAGGAATGAGCCTCCCTCTTGCTTATAGCTCTATAGCTTTGCTAAAACGGAGTTGTTGAAGCTAAATCTAGTATTAGCCACAAGAGACAACTTGTATCAGCGAAAGCAAAACTAAAAAAGCAAGCAGTCACTAGTCCTGCTTGCTAAGTATAGCCTAAGATTTTAACCTTTTCGAGTCGTGTCAATCAGTCAAGCAGCTAACGATTGCCATTGTTGAATAATCCAAAAATATTCAGAATTCCTAGAAGACCAGAAAAAGGTGACAAAATCGGCGATAACGTACGGTTAACATTATCTATACCAACCAAGTGTCCTTTCTTAGGCACTAGAATGAGATCGCCATCTTGAATTTGATAGTTATCTGCCAATCTTGACAAGTCAACGGGTTGTTCTTCAACCTGACCGCTTGCTGCGAGTCGAACGATCCGGACATTCGAGAGGGAGGCGTCAGCATTGGCGCCACCTGCTGCTGCAATGGCTCCCGATATTGAGCTGCTTGGCTGCACTTCTACTTCCCCTGGGTTTACAACGCCTTCACCAATAACTCGAACCCGGACATTATCGGGGGCGATGCTTGAAGTAGCTACTAAAGTCGGATCAATCTCCGTATTTTCTTCTGCCTTTGGCACAAAAATACTATCGCCATCCCTAAGTAGCAAGTTGTTGCCTTGACTGGCGGTAGAAATAGCCTCCCAGAGATTTACTGAGGCTGTTTGAATTTCACCATTGGACATCTGACGTCGCACCGTGACCATACGGATGTCGGCCGTTCTTCGAATGCCACCGGCCGCCACTAAGGCAGAAGATAGGGTGGGGGTGTTGGTAGCTGCGGTGATTCTAGAATCAACATTGAGTTGAGTCTCTGTGGAGGTGAGGCTACTAAGCTGGACAGGGCCAGGACGATAAACTTCACCAGCCACATCAACAACGATGGGCCTTAGGACTGTCAAGCCTACGTTTACTATAGGATTGATAAGATAAGCATCTAATCCTTGAGCAATTTCATCAGATAACCTATCAATTGTTTTCCCGGAGGCTTGAATAGAGCCAAGAAAAGGAAAAGGTATGGTGCCATCAGGTAAAATTACTCGTGAACCGGTAAACTCTTCGTAGCCAAATACAGTCACAGCAACCTGGTCACCTGGCCCTAAAATATATCCCGCTGGCGATTGAAAGGTTGTTATCTGTGGAGCAACAGTTTCAGCTTCATCAAATAAAAGAGTCGGAGCTTGAGCATTTACAGATCGAGGGTAAACGAGTCCCAATCCCAATAATGATATTGAGAAGATTGACAAAGAACGCTTGATAACCATTGACATAGCTTTTACGTATATTACTTGACAACTGATCCGATACTAGCCAGGCTGCTTTTTCCATACTCGCCAGCCTTGATGCGAGAGACATAGTCACCATGTTCATGATGGATGTCAACTCCATTGGCGACTAACCCTAATACATTAGCTTGAGAACGTTCTAAGAAAGATTTGGCAGCTAGAGCGCTGGCTGAATCTACTTTTCTAGGTCTTAATACAAGTAGTACTCCATCTGAGATCCGGCCCAACACAGCAGCGTCTGCAGCCCCAAGCAGCGGAGGAGTGTCGATGATTATGTAATCGTACTGGCGCTTGAACTGCTGGAGTATATCTGCCATCCGTTCGGAGTCTAATATCGCCAAAGGATTTGGAGGAAGGGCACCAGCAGTCATTAGAGTCAGATTTTCAGAGATTTTATGAACAACATCTTCTTGATTTTCTTCTCTGATCAGCACCTGACTTAAACCCGCTCGGTTAACCACGTCCCAAATATGATGTTGGGATGGCGATCGCATGTCAGCATCAATTAGCAAAACTTGCTTGCCAGTCTGGGCGAATATGGCTGCTAGATTTGCCGAGATCTCTGACTTACCTTCTTCTGAGACTGAACTTGTGATAGTAATAATTCGGTGAGAAGTATCTGAACTGGTGAACTTAAGATTTGCTTGAAGCATTTGAAACGCTGCTGAGACCATAGGTTGATCTCGATCCAACGCTGGAATATAAGCAGACCCGTTGGCTTGGCCTATTCTCCCAGCCAAGAATGTGGTAGCGCCAGAGTCAGATCCAGTCTTAAACTTTGGCACTAATCCAAGGAGTGTGTAGCCCAATAGCATCTCACCATCCTTAGCTGTTTTCACCGTCTTATCAACTAAGTCTAGGAAAAATGCTGAGGCTACGCCAAGCAAACCTCCTAGAAAGGTACCTACTATCAGCGCAGGAATTAACATGCTCCCTGCATCCAAGGGCGGCTCAGCTATTTCTAAAATTTCTGCACTGCCAACCGTTTGATTTTCTGCTAGCTGTGTTTCTTGCAGCTTGGCTAAAAGATTTTCATAGTTAAGTTGAGCTGCCTGTAGACGCTGCGTTAGCTCAAGTTGGCGTTTTTCCAGGTTGGGAAAAGCTGTGGCTCTCTGGGCGTATCCATTGCGAGATGCGACTAGATTTTGAAGCTGGCTAGCCAAACTAAAACGGTTGACCTCAGCCGTTGCTAACTCTGCAGTTAGTTGTTGGCCCAGGGCACTCATTTGCAGATCGCCGGGGTTAGCCTCAACGGCTGATCCGACAATTTCTCCCACTCGTTGGTCAAGGAGGGTTTTAAAGGAGTCAACCCGACGTTGTAAGTTAATGACGCTTGGGTGGGTGTCTCGGTAGAGACTCCGCTGACTAGCCAACTCTGCCTGGGCCTCTTGTAAATCTGCAAGCGCCTGTTGAACAGTGGGGGATTGGCTTAATGCCTCCAGCTGCTTAGCCTGATTAAGAGGGATCGCAAGCTGTTGTTGTAGCTTTTCAGCTTGGGCATTGGCACTGGCTAACTGAGACGATACGTCCCGAATTTGGCCGTCAAGTCCAGCAATAATGCCAACAGCACTAGAGGCCTCGTCTTCAAGAACAATGATGCCATTCTCATCTTTAAAGCGACGAAGTTCCTCCGCAGCACGATCAAGATCAGCTTCTGCTACAGGTAGCTGTCGCTCAATGAATTCTCGAGCTGTAGTAGCTTTTAGACGGTTACTGAGGACGTTTCGCTCAAGATAGGAATCTATAACTGCATTGACAACAGCCGCTGCCTCACCGGCATTTGAAGAGCTGAAGGAAAGCTCTAAAATTCCTGCCTGCTCAGAGGGTGACACCTCAAGTCCCTCTACTAACTCCCTTGGCTTTATAGGCTCCCCATCTTCATTTCTAAGGTTTAGGGTATCTATTGCCGATTGGAGAACGGCGGTTGAAAGCATTACAGCTCGCTGAGTTTCTAAGGTTCCTTGGCCTTGCAAGTCTCTGACTTCAGGCCCTACCCCGGTCAAAGAAGGCGTAATGTCTGGGCGCACAAGAACGCTACCCTTTGCCTCGTAGGTTGGGGTGCGTGTTAAAGCAAAGAGTGCCGAACCCGCTAGACAGGTGCCTAGCACAAGAGTCGCTGGCAGCCAACGCCGCTTTAGCACTAGCCAGTAGCGTTGCAGGTCAATCTCTTCAACGTAATCTTGGTAGGTCTTATTAGTCATAGATTAAGAACAATGAAATATGCCTGAAACAGTCTGTCTACTAAGGGGGTTAGCAAGAAAACCAGGTGATTTGCACAATTTGACCCCTGCGCCCCCAAACCAGCTTCAAGGTTGGTCTGCAGTGCGCAGTCAGCGGCAACTGCCTAGATCTCCCCAGTGATGAATGGCTGGTAGAGCTAACTAAGGAGTCCAAGACTCGGACAACTGCCTACTAAATTTAATAGAGATGCATAAACCCTTTAGGCAAGCATATCCTATAGGAGCAAGGGAGGGGAAAGGCCTTAGGGTTGTCTAGCACTGTCTTAACAATGATGTCGATTGTGTAATGCAACAGACAATAATCTATGGAAAAAAACCCTTATTGCTTTCATCCTTAGCTTTAGAGCGCTGTAGTAAGGTAGGTTTAGGGTTTACTTACTGCAGTCACAGGCAACCCGCTATGCTGCTTTCCCAAAGATACAGGCACCAAGCGTTTGACCTAAGTACTTACCTCACCCCGGTATATATTGCTCGGATAAAGGGTATCTTTTGTGCTAATTAAGTAGCACAAAAGATACCCTTTAAACACAAGACGGGGGTCTACAAAGGATGTTCCTTAAGGCAAGGTAATGAATCGAAGGCTCCGGACTATAGCGATGGCCACCGCGCTTAGGACAGCGAATCACTACCACTGGCAACTGGGACAGCGCACTGGCGTATAGCCATCGCTCCAAGGATCTATGCAGAATGTCCTAACCGATCTGGCAATGGCTATAACGCATCAAAATGCCAAAGCCTACCAGATACAAATCCGGAGTGGTACTACCGACGTACGGATAGGCATCTGATAGGCAAGCCTTTGAAGTGATGGTTTTGCGAGTGACGGTTTAGTGATCAGCTTCTAATAAGCATCCTGAAGTTCATAGAAATCGGGAGAAATGTAGTCTTTACGCAGGGGCCAACCCACCCAGTCTTCGGGCATAAGCAGACGCTTGAGGTTGGGGTGTCCCTCGTAGACAATGCCGTACATGTCGTAGCTTTCCCGCTCTTGCCAGTCAGCTGCTTTCCAAATCCAATAGACAGAAGGAACCCGAGGATTGTCACGGGGCAAGAATACTTTTACCCTGACTTCTTCTGGCCTGTCGGCATTGTCGTCTACTTTAGCTAGATGGTAAAAGCTGACTAACTGCTTTCCGGGCCCAACATCATAAGCACCCTGGCACTGGAGGTAGTTAAAGCCATAGGCGTACAAGGCTGTACAAATTGGGATCAGAAACTGTGGCTCTACCGTAATCACCTCTATCCCCAGATGGTCTCGAGGGGATAAGTCATGATCAAACCCATTTTCTGTCAGCCAGCTTGAAACAGCACCGGCTTCTACCAGCGGAGCCGCAGGTTCTGCGTTGGAAGATGACTCCTCAGGGGGGGATGGTTGGGATTCAGCTTCAGCCATTTAGATTTCCTTATCTTCGGGAGCAAGCTCGGCGATGGACTCAGACATTGGCATACCCATAGCTTCCCTAAGTTCTTTAGGAGGAGTTGTGTGGGCACCAGTCTGAAGATACTGGCCGTTCAAAATCGGAGGTACTGTCTTAAGCGCGTGGCTGCGCTCGTAAAAACGATGGGTCTGCAGGGTATACGCCCTATCCTGCATGGATTCTGTAGCCACCTTCTTACGCAGCTTGATAATGGCGTCGATAATGGCTTCAGGCCGAGGAGGGCAACCAGGAATGTAAACATCCACAGGAATCAGCTTATCCACACCGCGAACCGCCGTAGTGGAGTCGCTACTGAACATACCGCCCGTAATGGTGCAAGCGCCCATCGCAATCACGTACTTAGGATCAGGCATTTGCTCATAGAGCCTGACCAAAGCCGGGGCCATCTTCATGTTGATGGTACCAGCGGTGATGATCAGGTCGGCCTGGCGAGGACTGGCCCTAGGCAGGAGGCCAAATCGGTCAAAGTCGAATCGAGAACCGATGAGGGCAGCAAATTCGATGAAGCAACAGGCTGTACCGTACAGCAGCGGGAACAGACTGGACAACCGACACCAGTTGTACAGATCGTCTACCGTTGTCAGAATGACATTTTCTGATAGCCCATGGGTAACGGCAGGAGGAGCCGAGGGGTTAACTAGCGTCTCTCCGGGAGCCAGGGAGACCCGATCGGCTGCAGCAGAGTTCAAGACCATTCCAGGGCTCCTTTACGCCAAGCGTACACAAGACCGACAACTAAGATGGCAATAAAAATTAGTGCCTCTACAAAGGCTAGCAGCCCTAGCTGGTTGAAGGCTACCGCCCAGGGATACAGGAAAACCGTCTCTACATCGAAGATGACGAAGACGAGAGCAAACATATAGTAGCGAATGTTGAACTGAATCCAGGCTCCGCCAATGGGTTCCATGCCGGACTCATAGGTAGTTCTGCGCGCTGGGCCACGGCTGATGGGTCGCAACAGCTTTGACGCCGTCAGCGCCGCCACCGGTACCAGGCACGACACCAACAAAAAGACTAAGAAGTACTCGTAGCCAGATAAAACGAACACAGGTTCACCACCGCAAAAGGCTAGTAGGTAAGCGTTTAGCCCGAGCTCAGAAGAAATAGCCCACAGGCTCAGATGTTATTTTAAGTCACTTTAGCGGAAAAACCAGTGTTAGGGGAGTGATTCGAACGCAGTCAGAGAACCACCAACTGAAGGGGGCAAAATGAGAGTGATGGCCTCACTATGTCATAATTGTTTACAACGAACGTTCGGCTGACGGTGGGCTGGCGAACATGTCGATATATGGGGTATAGGGATTTTACCGATCGCCCTGATTGCTTCTGCTGAATTAAGGTGCCTGAGTCTTATGAGTAATGAATCTGAGCCTGCGGCTAACTCGTCAGAATCTACGCGCATCCCGGCTCCTAACGGATCACTCGACGGGCACGAAGGCGGTTCTGCTAAGGCCGTTAGTCTTGCACCTCAAGACATGGATCGCTATGAGTGTCGGGCCTGCGGCTATTATTACGAACCAGTAAAGGGTGACAGTCAGGCTAAGATCCCGGTGGGGGTTGCCTTTGAAGATCTGCCCTTGAACTGGCGTTGCCCGGTGTGTAGCGTTCCCAAGAAGCAGTTCAGCAACATTGGCCCAGCGGGTTCGCCCTCTGGGTTTAAAGAGAATTTGAACTATGGTCTGGGCGTCAACCGGTTGACGCCCGCGCAGAAGAACGTTTTAATTTTCAGCGCCTTGGCCTTGGGCTTTTTATTTTTCATTAGCCTTTACGGCTTGAAGTAGGTCGGTTATTGACCTATGTTCAAGCCAGTTTTGGGCTAGCTGGCTGACAAGAGGTTGGCCAGCGGTGCATCCCGACGACGTATTGTGATTTGAGTGTTGTTTAGCAAGTACGGGTTCGAGTTATTTATGCACGCTGCGTTTAACTGGTTAAGGCGAGGACTGGTGATGCTAGTGGCCGTGGCCCTGGCAACCGGTTGTTCTAGTTATTTTCTGGCGGACGCAGAGGTGCATCCCTGGGAATCCATCCAGGTGCCGGTGAAATCTACCCTGTCTGATGTTGCATTTACCCAAGACGCAAGCCATGGCTGGATTGTGGGTAGTCGCAATACGCTGCTGGAGACCCGCGATGGCGGTGACACCTGGCAGGTACGAGAGCTAGCGCTGGGAGATCAACCCTACACCTTTACATCTATTGACTTTGCAGGGAATGAAGGCTGGGTGACTGGAATTCCGTCGGTGCTTTTGCACACGGGGGACGGGGGAGCGACCTGGGAGAATGTACCGCTGAGCAAGGAACTGCCCGGGACGCCCTTTTTGGTGACGGCGGTGGGGCCCAAATCGGCAGAAATGGCCACCGACATTGGTGCTATCTATCGCACTGAGGACGGGGGGCGCACCTGGAAGGCTTTAGTGCAGGGCGCTGTTGGGGTGGTGCGGAATATGGTGCGCTCTGGCGATGGCCGCTACGTGGCGGTATCGTCGCGGGGTAACTTTTACTCGACCTGGGCCTTGGGGCAGGATCAGTGGATTCCCCACAACCGTCAGAACTCTAGACGCCTACAGAATATGGGTTTTGATAAGGACGGCAAGCTCTGGGCGATCGCCCGGGGCGGCCAGGTGCGGTTCTCTAACTCGCGGGCTTCGGACGATTTTACCGAGGCGATTAGCCCTGAGCCTGGCACGAGTTGGGGTCTGTTAGATATGGCCTTTCGCACCAGTGATGAGGTTTGGGTGACCGGTGGCGGTGGCAACCTGCTGTGTAGCTTTGACGGCGGTAAAACCTGGTTTAAGGACGAGTCTGTGGGAGATGTGCCGTCTAACTTCTACAGGGTGAAGTTTGTGAGTCCTGAAACGGGCTTTATTTTGGGCCAGCAGGGGACCATTCTTAGGTATCACCCTGAAGCGGCCTAGGGGAAAATCGGAGATCTTAGCTGAAATAGCTTGTTAGGGTTTCCGGCGTTCTCTATGATTGAATTAGATTCTTCGTGTTCAGAGAGGAGACGTTGATATGGCAGGTTCTACAGGGGAGCGCCCCTTTGGCGATATTGTAACCAGCGTTCGCTACTGGATTATCCACAGCATCACTATTCCCATGCTATTTATTGCCGGCTGGCTCTTTGTCAGCACTGGCTTGGCCTACGATGCCTTTGGTACTCCCCGACCCAACGACTATTACCCCGACAACCAAATGCAGCTGCCGATTGTGAGCGATCGCTTTGAGGCGAAAGATCAGATCGACATGTTTTCAAATCGATAACGCTTTAGTTATTCCAACGTTTGATTGAACCTATGCAAACCAATTCTCCTAACGAGCCAATTTCCTACCCGATCTTCACCGTCCGCTGGCTGGCCGTGCATACCCTAGGGGTGCCCAGCGTATTTTTCCTGGGGGCGATCGCGGCAATGCAGTTTATCCAACGATAAGAAAAAACCATGGACCGTTCTCCAAACCCAAATAAGCAACCTGTAGAACTCAACCGCACATCCCTGTACCTGGGCCTGCTGATGGTTTTCGTGCTGGGTCTGCTGTTCTCTAGCTACTTCTTTAACTAGGCTGAGCCATTGACCAAGGCGGCGGTAGCCACGCTGCTTAGACTGTGTTGGGTTATTCACCAGATTAGTAGGAGGTCGAGATTATGCTTCAGAGTGGACGCATTCCGTTGTGGATTGTGGCAACTGTCGCTGGCACGGGTGTGCTGGTAGTGGTGGGTCTATTTTTCTACGGGGCCTACGCTGGCGTGGGTTCAGCAATGTAGCCTTTCTCAAGTAGCCTTTCCAAAGGGCTGCCTCTTAAAACTGGGGCGGACGGGTTAAGACCTGTTCGCCCCAGTTTTTTGGGGGCCTGCTAGCGTTTAAGCCCTATTGGGCTGCTCAATGGCTTTGAGGTAACCCATTACCAGGCTGTCGATGCCGGTAATGGCGGTACCGACAACCACGGCATAGGCGCCTAGGGCCAGGGCCTGGTGGGCCTGGGCTGGGGAGGCAATGCCCCCTTCGCAGATCACGGGCACAGGGCATTGGGCGACCATGGCCTGGAGCAGGTCGAACCCGGGCGGGGCGTAATTTTGAGTCTCTTCGGTGTAGCCGTAGAGGGTGGTACCCACACAGTCAGCCCCAGCCTCTACGGCCCGCAGAGCGTTGTCGAGGGTATCAACATCGGCCATTACGGCTTTGCCTAAGCGATTGTGGATGTGCTGAATGAGTTGAGCGAGGGTTTCGCCGCCGGGGCGGGGGCGCTGGGTGGCATCAACGGCAATGATGTCGCTGCCGGCTCGGGACACAGCCTCGGCGTGGTGAAACTGCGGAGTTATGTATACCGCCGAGGGCGGTATGACCTGTTTCCACAGGCCAATAATGGGGCGATACTCCCCCGGGGCCAGGCTTTGAGTAGCACAGCGCGATCGCACGGCCTGAATGTGGCTGGGGGTGTCGATGCGAACCCCAGCGGCCCCGCGGTTGAGGGCAGCTGAGGCGATCGCCGCGATCACCTCAGCATTGTGGAGCGGCGAGTCAATCGGGGCCTGGCACGAGACCACCAGCCCGCCCCGCAGAGATTCCAGAATAGTCTTCAATGGAAAGAGTGCTCCTATAGTAATGCTCTAGTAATAGTGCTCATCACCTGAGCGTTGATCTAGTTTGATCTAACCAGTTTGATTTAATTTTATGGCGGTACGGATCTCGAAAACTCTGCTGGTGGCCTCCATTGGTCTGTTAGCCCTGGTCATTGTGTTCAACAATCTGACCGACTACAACGCCAACTTTAAATATATTCAGCACGTGCTGAGTATGGACACTGTGTTTGCGGATAGCCACCTGACCTGGCGGGCGATCGCCGCCCCAGGGCTGCAAAAGGTTTTTTACGGAGCCGTTATCGCCACAGAGACCACCATTGCAGTGCTTTGTCTAACGGGGGCGGTGAGGCTAGGGCGGGCGGTAGGTGACAGCGGCGCGGCCTTTAACCAAGCCAAGACTACGGCCGTCTGGGGACTGACCCTGGCCTTTTTGTTTTGGTTTGTGGGCTTTATGGTAGTGGCTGGCGAGTGGTTCACCATGTGGCAGTCAATAGACTGGAACGGACAGCAGCCCGCCTTTCGTTTTATCGGCTGTGTCGGCTTTGTGTTGCTCTACCTCAGCCTCAGCGACAGCGATCTGCTCGCCTAGGATCACCGGAATCCCGAGCAGCCATTTACCTTTAGTACCTAGACCCGGGCCAGGGTGACCTGCTCGGCCTGGTCTTGGTACTTACCCCGGCGAGTCTCATAGCTAACCTGGCAGGGCTCACCCTCAAAGAAAATCAGCTGCACTACTCCCTCACTGGCGTAGATACGGCAGTCGGCGCTGGAGGAATTAGAAAACTCTAGGGTGAGATGGCCCCGCCAGCCAGCCTCGGCAGGGGTGAGGTTAGCGATAATGCCGCAGCGGGCGTAGGTTGATTTGCCGATGCAGATCACGCTGATGTTGTTGGGCACCGAGATTTTTTCCAGGGCAACCCCCAACCCGTAGGAGTGGGCGGGCAAAATAAAGTAGCTGCCGCTGGCATCGGTTTTGAGTTCGGTGGGCTCTAGGTTGGCGGGGCTAAAGTTTTTGGGGTCGACTACCGTGCCGGGGATGTGGCGAAAGATTCTAAACTCGGCAGGGGAGAGGCGAATGTCATAGCCATAGGACGATAGCCCGTAGCTAATCACCGGCTGCCCCAGGCTGTTTTCGGCCTGATCTAGCTGCCGCACCAGGGAGGGCTGGAAGGGATCGATCATGCCCTCATCGGCCATTTTGGCAATCCAGGCGTCGTTTTTAATCATGGCTTGGGCTCCTGGGGGCTAGGGCAAAACGTTACGGCGAAACTCGGTAACCTGGTCGGCCACAGCGAGTAGAGGAGCTGGCATGTCTGGCCCCGTCAGAATGACATCGACCTGAGGGGGACGCTGCTGGAGAAAATCCACCACATCTTGGGTGGCGATGAGACCGTAGTTGACAGCCAAACTTAGCTCATCTAACACTACAAGGCCATAGCGACCCTTGGCCACCACTGCTTTGGTGTGCAGCCACAGTTCCTTAATCGCCTGCTGCTCGCCAGCACTCATCTCGGGGCCGTGAATACAGC
>DASQNN010000138.1:0-7760 GCA_035644955.1 Nodosilinea sp.
ATACCCAGCGCACCCTGCTAGACAGCATTCTGAGCAATATTGACGAGGTGGTGTGGTCCGTTGATCTGCGGACGATGGCGACTCAGTACGTCAACTCGGCGGTAGAAGCTTTTTATGGTTATCCTGCCGAGGCGTTTCTAGCCGATTGTGGCCTGTGGTGGAGTCTCATTCACCCCGCCGATCAGGCTAAAGTTGAGCAGCGCTTAGGTCAGCTGGGGGCGCAGGAACGGCTGGAAATGGAGTATCGCGTTACCCGGGCGGACGGGACCGTGCGGTGGATGCGCGATCGCTCGCGGGTTGTCTGTGACGCCAAGGGCGCTCCGATGCGCCTAAACCGGGTGACGACAGACATTACCGACCAAAAGCAGACGGAGGAAGCGCTGCGGCTGAGCGAAAGCCGGCTGCGGGCGATTTTTCAGCAGGCGGCTATTGGCATCAATCAGGCGGCCCTGGATGGTCGGTTTTTGCAGGCGAATCAGGCCTATTGCACCATGCTGGGCTACAGCGAAGCCGAACTGCTGCAGATACGGTATCAGGACATTGCCCATCCCGATGAGTGTGAAGCGACTGAAGCGGCTTTAGCCCAACTCTACGCTGGGGAAGTCGCTTCGGTCACCTTAGAAAAACGCTACTTCCACAAAGATGGCAGCATCCGGTGGACCAATCTCATTCTGTCCATTCTGCGCGATGCCGAGGGAGAGCCTATTTCAGACCTTGCGATTGTGCAGGACATCAGCGAGCGTAAACGCGGCGAAGCTGAACGCAAACGGGTAGAGCAAGCCCTCGCAGAAGAGCGCAGCCTGTTCATAGCTGGCCCCACCATGGTGATTCGCTGGGGTGCCACTGACGACTGGCCGGTGGAATATGCTTCCCTCAACGTCGAGGCCCAGCTGGGCTATAAACCGAGCGAACTGGTAGAAGGCAAGGTCACCTTCGCCGCGTTGATTCACCCGGGCGATCTGGACTCAACACAGGCAGCAGTGGCCATGGCCGTGGCGGCCCAGCGACCCTGCCTGGCCACCGAGTATCGGCTGCGTCACGCCAATGGCACCTATTGCTGGATAGCTGAATTTACTCGGATCATCTACGCCCCAGATGGCACAGCGATTAAGTTTTTGGGCTATATCCAAGACATCACCGCGCGCAAGCAGACGGAGCTTGATCTGCAAAAGAGTGAAGCCACTAAGCAGGCCATGCTGGAGGCGATTCCAGATCTGCTGATGCGGGTTAATTGGCAGGGGCTACGCCACGAGTTTATTTCTGGCGGCGAGATCACGCTCTATGGTGACATTGACCTCCAGCATTCGCAGACAATCTACGAAATGCTGCCCGAGGCCCTGGCCGCTCAGCGGCTGCACTTTATCCGTCAGGCCCTCGACACCGGGGAGCGACAGATCTATGAATACCAAATTGCTATTGACGGAGAAATCCACCACGAAGAAGCCCGCATCGTTCCTCTAAACCAGGATGAAGTCCTGGTGATGGTGCGGGATATTACCGACCGCGTCGCAACGGAGCTGGCGCTGCGGGAAAGTCAGCAGCGCTTCCAGGCGATTTTCGACCAGATGTATCAGTTTATTGGTCTGCTGGCCCCCGATGGCACTCTGCTAGAGGCCAATCAGACGGCGCTGACCTTTGGTGGACTGAGGCGAGAAGACGTAGTGGGCCGCCCGGTCTGGGAGACGGGCTGGTGGGATACTTCCCCAAAAGTTCAAGTCCAGCTTAGGGGGGCAATCGCCGCGGCGAACCGGGGAGAATTTGTTCGCTATGAGGTGTCAGTGCAGGGGGCCAACCAGCAGATGATCACCATTGACTTTTCTCTGCGGCCTGTTTTTGATGACCAGGGCCAGGTGGTACTGCTAATTCCCGAAGGGCGAGACCTCACCCAGCGCAAGCAAATGGAGGAGGAACTCCAGCGCACCAAAGTCTTTTTAGAGCAGACCAACACCGTAGCCCGAGTCGGAGGTTGGGAAATTGATTTGCAGCAGGAAAAAGTTTATTGGACCCCCATCATGCGAGAAATCCATGAGGTGGGGTCGGACTTTGAGCCGACGCTGACGACTGCGTTTGATTTTTTCCCTGAGGGTGTTAACCGTCAGCGCATTCTCGCGGCGGTCGAGCAGGCGCAACAGACCGGCCGGTCCTGGGATGAACGGCTGCAAATGGTGACGGCCAGGGGCAACCGGCGCTGGGTGCGATCGCTCGGGCAGGCGGAGTTTGCCGCCGGAAATTGTGTGCGCCTCTACGGAGCCTTTCAGGATATTGACGCTCAGATGCAGACTGAAATTAAGCTGCAAGAGCTGACGCAGCAGCTGCAGCAAGCCAATAGAGAGCTCAATCGGGTGGCAACGACAGATGCCCTCACCCAGGTGGCCAACCGTCATCATTTTGATCAGGTACTGGCTCAGGAATGGACCCAAGCCCAGCGAAACTCGACATCCCTAGCCCTGATTATGTGTGATGTCGATTATTTCAAGCCCTACAACGACCACTATGGACACCCCGCAGGCGATCGCTGCCTGCAGCAGGTGGCCCAACTGCTGCAGGCGCATATCCAGCGCCCTGGAGATTTGCTGGCCCGCTACGGCGGCGAAGAGTTTGTGGTGCTGCTGCCCAGAACTACCATGGCGGGAGCCATGGCCGTGGCCGCCCGCATTAAACATCAATTTGCCCAAGCCCGGTTGCCCCATGGATTTTCCTCGGTCGCCGACCATATCACGATGAGCTTTGGCGTTGCTTGCTGTGTGCCCCTGGCGCAAAGTGCATCCAGCGAGCTGTTGACCGCCGCCGATGCCGCCCTGTATCGCGCCAAGCTGGCCGGACGCAACCAGTACTGCCTCCAGCCGCCCGACTAGCCCCGATCCTCTGCACCAGGGCTTATCCTAAACCCTGGTTGCCTACCCGATTGGTTGAGGGCAAAGGACCGTTTGCGCCTACAGGATGCCTGTTTTGATCCAGGGTTTTTGAACGTGGGCTCTCCCATGCAATTGAGGCAGGTTGCGATCGCAACCTTAAGCAAACATTACCCTACGCTTAAACTAAACTTCGTTTAAAAATATCGCTTTCGTAGTATCTCTTCGCTCGACAATACTATTACCCATAAAGCTTCTTCTAAAAGCTTATTGCACGTTTGCAAAGGCTTGAGCTAGGTTCTGGCTTGAGGTGCTTTATTCCAGGGCTAGCATCCAAAAACCTCCAGATCCTAAGCACTTCCAAAGCTAGGTAGAAATATCTTCTTAATACCTTTTTCATGCAAGACAAGGCAGGTGTAGGTGTATCTGTCAAAAGAATGAGATTTTTCGACTGATTCAAATTGTTGATCTATGGATTGATTGGCTGAAATTCTAAAGCGTCAACTTTAACCAATACAAAGCTTAGATTTAATCTCGACTCAAGCATTCTGTGGGATTATTTTGCTGACCAATAGGGTGAGAGTATAGCGATGGCTACAGTAGGCCAGCGTGACGGTTAGGCAACAGCTTTCGTCGCTATTTAAGCCTTGTGAAAAAGTAATTCAGGAGAGCCTTGCGTGATGGCTTTTGATGCAACTCAGGGTGCAAAGCTAACCGGCTTTGCCTCACTACCCGCTGACACCTTTGCCCCAGGTCCTGCCGCAGGGGCTGACAACGGTACTGGCACCCCCATTGTCGGCAATGGCCGCACTGGCCCCTTTGATGGCCAGCCGGTACAGGGCTTTAGCGGGGTGCAGTTTGCCCCCGGTGGCGACGGGTCTACCTTCTGGTTTTTGTCTGACAATGGCTTTGGGGCCAAGGCCAACAGCGCCGACTACCTGCTGCGCATCTATCAGGTTGACCCTAGTTTTGCCGGGGCTGAAGCAGGCGATCGCAGCGTTGAGGTGCAGGGCTTTGTGCAGCTCAGCGACCCCAACAACCTGATTCCCTTTGCCATTCAAAACGAAGATACCGCAGAGCGCTTGCTCACGGGTGCTGACTTTGACGTGGAGTCGTTTGTGATTGACGCCAACGGCGACCTGTGGATTGGCGAAGAGTTTGGCCCCTATATTCTGCACTTCGACGCCAACGGCGTGCTGCTTGACGCGCCCATCCCTACCCCCAACCTTCAGGCTCTCAATACCTTGACCGGGCAAGAGCCTCTAGTGATTGGCCACCGGGGTGCCAGTGGGGAACTGCCGGAGCATACTCTAGAAGCTTATCGGCTGGCGATCGCCCAGGGCGCAGACTTTATCGAACCCGACCTGGTGTCTACTCAAGATGGCGTTTTGATCGCTCGCCACGAGCCCATGCTGGGGGGCACCACCGATGTTGCCAGCCGCCCAGAGTTTGCCGATCGCCTCACCACCAAACTGCTGGATGGGGTAGAAGTGACCGACTACTTCGCCTCTGACTTTACCCTGGCCGAAATCAAAACCCTGCGCGCGGTGATGCCCCAGGGCTATCGAACCCAGGCGTTTAACGGCGTCTTCCAAATTCCGACGCTGGGGGAAATTATCGACTTGGTGCAGCAGATCGAGGCTGACACCGGCAAGACCATTGGCATCTACCCCGAAACCAAACACCCCACCTTCCACGATAATCTGGGCCTATCGCTAGAGGAAAAACTAGTCGAAACCCTAGTTGAACAGGGCTTTACCGACCCCAGCCGGGTGTTTATTCAGTCTTTTGAGGTCTCTAACCTCAAAGACCTGAACTCGAACCTGTTGCCCGCTGCGGGTCTCGACCTGCCCCTGGTGCAGCTGCTCGATGCCTTTGATGTGGCGCTGGATGGTTCGCTCATCTATGAGGATGTCAATGCACGACCCTACGACTTTGCAGTTAACGGCGACACCCGCACCTACGGCGATTTGCAAACGGCTGAAGGACTGGCTGAAATTGCCACCTACGCCGATGGCATTGGCCCCTGGAAGCGCATGATTGTTTCCGTCGCCGGAATAGATGCCGATGGGGACGGGGTGGCCGACGATGTCAACGGCGATGGTGCCGTCAATGATGCCGACAAAACGACCACTGCTCCCTCCACTCTGATTCCTGATGCCCACGCTGCGGGGCTGTTTGTCCATGCCTACACCTTCCGCAACGAAGGTCGATTTTTGGCCTCTGACTACCAGGGCAACCCCAATAAAGAGTTTGAGCAGTTTATCAATCTGGGGGTGGATGGCTACTTCACCGACTTCCCTGGTACAGGCGACTTGGTGCGCGACCAAATTACCAGTGACTTCGTCCGCTCTCCCCAAAACCCTGAGGTGCTGGCTACAACAGAGTTCGACACGCTGACCGGTGCTGCGCCGATTGTGATTGGTCACCGGGGTGCCTCTGGCCTGCGGCCCGAGCACACGCTGGAGGCCTACAAACTGGCGATCGCCCAGGGTGCTGACTTTATCGAACCTGACCTGGTGGTGACCCAAGACGGGGTGCTAATCGCTCGCCACGAGCCGCTGCTAGCTGTGGTGGTACTGAACCCTGACGGCACAATTCAGCTCGATGCCAACGGCGACCCTGTGATCAACAGCACCGACACCAGCACCGATGTCTACCTGCGGGCTGAGTTTGCCGATCGGCTGACGGTGAAGGAGCTTGACGGTCGCTTAGTCGGTGGTTGGTACGCCGAAGACTTTACCCTGGCGGAGGTTAAGCAGCTCAACGCCATCGAGCGGATTCCGGCTATCCGAGGTACCGAATTCAACAATGACGGGCTGAAGGTGCCCACCCTGGCCGAGGTAATCGACCTGGTGCAGCAGGTCGAGGCGGAAACCGGGCGCAAGATCGGTATTTACCCCGAAACTAAACACCCCACCTTCTTCGAGCAGCAGGGCTTCAACACGAGCGAAATCCTGGTGGAAACCCTGGTAGCAGAAGGCTTCACTGACCCCAGTCGAGTCTTCATTCAGTCTTTTGAGGTGAGCAACCTGAAGACGCTGAACGACACCATCATGCCCGCCGCTGGCATCGACATTCCCCTGGTGCAGCTTTTTGGCGGTTCGGGTCAACCCTACGACTTTGTGGTGGCTGGCGACGCTCGCACCTACACTGACCTGTCTACCCCCGCCGGACTGGCAGAAATTGCTGAGTATGCCGCTGGTATTGGCCCCAATAAGCAGCGCATCGTGCCTCTCAGCACGGTGGATGCCAATGGTGACGGTCAGCCCGATGACCTGAATGGCGATGGGGCGATTAGTGATGGCGATCGCATCACCGGGGAACCTACCACCCTGATCCAAGACGCTCACGATGCCGGGTTACTGGTTCACCTCTATACCCTGCGCGACGAAAGCTTCTTTCTCCCCAGCAGCTACGAGGGCAACCCCATCAATGAATACGAGCGATTCATTGAGCTAGGGGTAGACGGCTTCTTCACCGACTTCCCTGGCACTGGGTTTACTGCCCGCAGCACCTTTATCGAAGAGCCTGTGGTCGCTAACTTGAATCGCTCCCAGGGCTTTGAAGGTATGGCCTTTAGCCCCGATCGCGCTACCCTCTACCCCATGCTCGAAGGCACGGTGGTTGGCGACCCCGCTGGCGCACTGCGAATCTACGAGTTTGACGTAGCCAGCGCTGCTTTTGAGGGCTTGGTTGGTTTTTACCAAATGGAGTCGACGGCGAATGCGATCGGTGACTTTACCCCGGTTAACGAGGATGAGTTTCTTGTCATTGAGCGCGACAACAACCAGGGCGAAGCGGCTGAGTTCAAGAAGATCTTCAAGGTTGATTTCTCCCAGGTGAATGACCAGGGCTTTGTCAGCAAAACAGAAGTGGTGGATCTGCTGAACATCAGCGATCCGGCTGACCTCAACGGGGATGGCGCAACCACCTTTGAGTTCCCCTTTGTCACCATCGAAAACCTGCTGGTGCTCGATGCCAACACCCTGCTGGTGGCCAATGATAACAACTACCCCTTCTCCGTCGGGCGGGGGCCAGATATCGACAACAACGAGATCATTCAGATCTCGCTGGAGACACCTCTGGCCCTCGACCCGCGCTTGGGGGTCGAGGGGCTGTCGGGAGGGGCTGCGATCGCAGAACTGCTCGACCTCACTGGGTTCGACGGCGAGGTCGCGGTGAATGTTAACCTCAAGCGCGAAGCCGCCTTCGACAACCTGCTCAAGTTCTACGAAACCGATGCCCTCGGTCGAGTAGGCGGCCTGCTGCCCGGCGAAGCGGGCTACGAAGCGGCGGCGGCGGCCAACCTGCTCGATGCCGAGCTGTTTGTGGACAACCTGCAGGCGACCGATGCCAATTTGATCTTGGCTGGGGGCACCTACTACGCCCCGGCCCTGCTGATCGACGGCAGCGTGAGCAATCTCGCCACCATCGGAGACGCGGTACTGGGCAGCGGACGCATCCAGCGCCAGGGCAATGTCTGGGGCTTTGAAGACCTGACCGACAACGACTTTAACGATTTAGTTGTCACTCTCAAGGCAGTGGAAGCGATCGCGTAAAGTCCTTTTATATTGCTGACGCCAGGTTGTTTGGGGATGGTTGGGCGATCGCTCAACCATCCCCAAACAACCAATGGCTTAACTCTGACAGCATCCCTTTTTTATGGTTAAGAGATGAGTGCTTCTTTAAACCTTCACAAAACCCTTTCTTAACTTGTTGAAGGCTTCTCCTTAAAGTCCCTATGGGAAACTACGTAGGCGGAAGCCAAAAACTGTTCCTCTTAGCCCCTCTTTAACTCAGCAGCTTTTTCTGAGGAACGTTGCGCTTTTATCTTGTTAACTCTCTTGATCGCTATCGCTGATTGGTCAGTATTTTCAGGCGATGGAGCGCAGCTTTTTACTGACT
>DASQNN010000139.1:0-2205 GCA_035644955.1 Nodosilinea sp.
GCCTCGGGTGGCGCTGTTGTCGTCGTTGCCGAGCCAAACGCCGGTAGTGAGGTTGCGACCGGGTACAAAGCCCACAAACCAGAGGTCGCGGTTGTCGTCGGTGGTGCCGGTTTTGCCCGCTTCGCCCAGACCCAAAAAGGCGCTGCGGCCGGTGCCACCCTGCACGACACCCTGGAGTAGCCCCGACAGAGTATTGGCAGTGCCAGCATCCATGGCCTGGCGGTTGGCATCGCCCGCCTGACCAAACTCGTAGATCACCCGACAGGTATTGATGTCGCTGAGATCGGTGCAGTCGCTGCTATCTAGCACGCGCAGAATGCCGTGGGGACGATTCCACACGCCGTTGTTGGCTACGGCGGCAAAGGCCCCGGTCAGCTCCAGGGGGGTGACTTCGCTTTCGCCCAGAGTGAGGCCGGGAGAGGCCACCAGCTTAGACTCAATGCCCAGGCGCTCGGCTAGGTTGATCACGTTGCGCAGGCCCGCTTCCTGGGCAATGCGCAGGGCCACTGCGTTCTCAGAGCGGGCCATGCCGGCATACATATCCAGAGCACCTGACCCGGAGCGGCAGCCCGCAAACCGCTGCCCGCTCCAGTTCACAGGCTCACAGGAAAAGGCGCGACTCGGAGAAATGCCCTGCTCCAGGGCGGCTCCGTAGGCAAAGAGCTTAAAGGTCGAGCCGGGCTGCCGAAGGGCCTGGGAAGCCCGGTTAAACTGGCTTTCGCCAAAGTCTACCCCACCCACTAGGGCGCGAATGGTGCCGGTGGTCGTATCTAGGGTGACGATCGCCCCCTGGGAATAGCCCAGCGCCGCCCCCTGGGTGGCAACATCTTGACTGAGAGAGGATTCAGCGGCGTTTTGCAGGTTTAAGTTAATGCTGGTCTGCACGTAGAAGTTGCCCTCCCGCGCCAGGGAACTGCCCAACACGGCGTCTAGCTCCTGAAAGACGTAGCTGTAGAAGTAGGGCGCACGGGTGCTTTGAAGCTGGCGGGTAGCATCGGGGCTGATTTCAATCCGCGATCGCCGCGCCCGCCGTGCATCCTCCTGGGTGACCATGCCCAGGGACACCATGCGATCGAGCACGCGATCGCGATAATACACAGCGGCGTCGTAGTTCTGCACCGGGTTAAAGGCGTTGGGGCCAGGCAAAATACCCACCAGCGTTGCCGCCTCCGAGAGCGTCAAATCACGAGCGGGCTTGGCAAAGTAAAACTGAGCCGCATCCTCAAAGCCGTAGAGGTTTTCACCCAGGTAGACTCGGTTTAAGTAGGTCAGCAGCAGGTAGTTTTTGCTGTAGAAAGTCTCTAGCTTGAGGGCTACGATCGCCTCGCGGATTTTGCGACCAGCCGAGTCTTCGGTGCCCACGTACTCGCGGTAGACGCTGCGGGCCAGCTGCTGCGTAATTGTGCTGCCCCCCTGACGAATGCTGCCCCCCCGCAGGTTGACCACCGTCGCCCGCAGAACACCGAGGGGGTCTATCCCCAGGTGCCAGTAGTAGCGGGCATCTTCTGACGCAATCAGGGCGTTGGGCAGGTAAGGAGAAAAGTCACCCGTGCGGCGCAGCTCTTGGTGCGACTGGCTGCGCTGCTCCCGCAGGGGCACGGTAATACCGTTTTCTTCGCCATAGACCACCACTGGCCCTTGCACCGAGTCGGGCAGAGGCCGCATGGGAATTTTGGGCCACTCAACCCCCACAATCCACGCGCCCACGGCCAGAGACAGCCCGGTAAAGCCGTAGAGGGTGTAGCGAGCGGTCTTGACATACCAGGGCGGCGGCTCGCTAAAGCGCACGGTAACGGCGTCTTCTAGCTCTGCCGGGCCGAGGGTATAGACATCACCGTGGTTCATGACCACTTGGCTGACGCGCTTTTTGCCCCGATAAATGCCGTTGGTCGAGTTGCGATCCTTCATGACGAAGGGCTGGCTGGGGCGGTTGGTGTCGCGGGTCAGGGTAGCGTGCACCTGGCTCACAATGGGGCTGGGGGCCACAATGTCGCACTGGGACGTGCTGCGCCCCATGATGTAGTGCTCACCCAGGAGTGGGTAGGTGGTTGTCTGGCCGTTGACATTCACCTCTAGCTCCGCGGCACGAGCGCCGGGCTTGACCGCTAGCTTGCCAAAGTCAACCTTGGCTTGCACGGCCTGGAACGCCTGGGTAACTGTCTTCAGCAGAGTTCGGGGCTGGGGAGGATTTGGGGGCGACATGGC
>DASQNN010000140.1:0-6273 GCA_035644955.1 Nodosilinea sp.
GCGAGTGGGTGAGTGGGTGAGTGGGTGAGTGGATGAGTGGGCGAGTGGGTGAGTGGATGAGTGGGTGAGTGAGCGAGTGAGTTGGGTACCTACCCACCTACCCACCTACCCGCCCACCCATACCCCCCACCCCGCCGCAAAGTTGTTTATGCTGTCTGAGGAAACTTCACACAGGGGGACGCTATGGAACTGCAGATGATTCGCGATCGCATCGCCACCATTCGATCTAAGCGCGAGGCGCTCATTCAGCTGCTAGAGCAGCCCGACCTGGGCACTCTCCGCATTGATGTGAACCAGGCGATCGAAGAAATGGACGATTTGCTGGAAGAATTTGACCGCACCTTCTCGGTAGGATGATAGGTTGAGATTTGGACTGCGATGAACCAAATCCAAAGGCTAGACCCTGAGTTTTGCCGGTCGGAAAGCTCAAGTTTCTGTACTGGATTTGCCCCTGTCCTTTCATCACTCACCTAAACTCCGCTTAACCCACTATGGCTACCAGCTACACTGTCGAAGTTCGTCACCAGGGCACTACCCAGACCCTCACCGTTCCAGAAGACCAAACCATTTTGGATGCGGCCCAGGCGGCGGGGTTAGATTTGCCTACGTCCTGTGGGGCGGGGGTGTGTACCACCTGTGCTGCGCTGGTGCTGGAGGGCGAAGTCGAGCAGGGCGAGGGCATGGGGGTGAGCACCGAACTCCAGGCGGAGGGGTACGCGCTGCTGTGCGTGGCCTACCCCCGCTCAGATATCAAGCTCGAAACCGAGAAAGAAGACATCGTCTACCAAAAGCAGTTCGGCCAAGGCTAGACCGTAGGGTGGGCATTGCCCAACATTAGATAATTTTGGGCAGCCAGGTATCCCATCTCACCTGGGGTTATCCAGGCTCCACGGTGCTTTGGCGGTGGGCAGTGCCCACCCTACACCAGGCAGAAATTGCTCTTTTTAGTGGGTAGACGGATGGCGTTGGCCACTCACTTCATTACGCTGGACATTAGTTTGGACGATGTCCAGAGAGATCTGGTGGGGGCGATCGAGTCGGCCCTGGCTGAGCGGGGTGAACCCCTGCGCTGGGCGATTACCCAGGTCAACGCCGCCACCCAAACCGCCACGGTAGAAGCGGTGGTCACCACAGGTACGGTCTAACTGCTATGCATGTTGCTCCTGGTCGTCGTCCTTACACTGCGGTGCTGGTGGTGCCCACGGGGGTGGGCGCGGCGGTGGGGGGCTATGCGGGGGATGCGCTGCCGGTGGCTCGGGCGATCGCCTCGGTGGTCGATACCCTAATTACCCACCCCAACGTGATGAACGGGGCCCAGCTGTACTGGCCGTTGCCCAACGCCTGCTACGTGGAGGGCTACGGGCTCGACCAGTTTGCGGCGGGGCGCTGGGGCCTGCGCCCGGTGCACCGCAACCGCATTGGCCTGGTGCTCGATGCCGCCATTGAAGACGACCTGCGCTGGCGGCACCTGCAAGCCGCCGATGCCACCCGCGCCACCCTGGGGCTAGACCTCACCGACTACGTTGTTACCGATGCGCCCCTGGGGGTAGAACTGCGTAGCGCGGCATCGGGGGCGACCTGGGGCACTCTTCAGCGTCCCGACAGTTTGCTGCGGGCGGCGGAACGGGCGATCGCCGCCGGGGCCGAGGCGATCGCCGTGGTCGCCCGCTTTCCCGAAGATACCGATGCCGAGGTGCTGCAAGACTATCGCCAGGGCCAGGGAGTAGACCCCCTGGCGGGGGCCGAAGCGGTAATTAGCCACCTGGTGGTGCGCACCCTGGGGGTACCCTGCGCCCACGCTCCCGCCCTCAGCCCGCTGCCCCTAGACCCGTCGATTTCCCCCAAATCGGCGGCCGAAGAGCTGGGCCATACGTTTTTGCCCTGCGTGCTGGCGGGGCTGAGTCGCGCTCCCCAGTTTGTCTCCCAGTCTGTGCCCCAGTTTGGCGCTGGCCCTACCCTGGGCCGCTCTAGCCCCACTCTCTGGGCCGACCAGGTCGATGCCATTGTGGTGCCCGCCAGCGCCTGTGGGGGCAGCGCGCTGCTGAGCTTGGGGCACCGAACCCTGGCGATCGCGGTCGAAGCCAACACCACCGCCCTGGCGGTCAGCCCCGAAGCCCTCGGCATTCCGGCGGTGCGGGTGGCCTCTTACTTGGAAGCAGTGGGGTTGCTGGCGGCTCACCGAGCCGGGGTACACCCCCAAGCGCTAACCGCTCAAATGCCCCAGCTTAAAGAGTTTCGCTCTGATCCTGAGGTTCTTCCTTTGGGCAGATAGAAAGCCCGAACCGGCTTTTTAGAATAAAGGCGAAGGAGGCTATTGATATGGATGGCCTGGCTGTCGCTTGGCCGTAGGGTTAACAACCCGGCGCCAACAGCCAGTATCAACCCATGTTAGCGGCCAGGACTGACGCCTGTGACGGCATCAAACCTCGCCTAAGGCCTACCGGTACGGTGGTCAACATCATCGCTTAGCCTTTAGCCCTGGCGTTTTTGGGGATTGGGTTAGTCGATGCGACCTGGTCGCCGCTTTCGTCACAGGAGCACGTCATGAAGAAACGCACGGTTAACGTTCTGCTTGTCGAAGACGACGAAGTGGACGTGATGAACGTACAGCGAGCCTTTAAGCGCAATCAGATCGACAATCCTCTATACATTGCCAGCAATGGGTTAGACGCGCTGTCTATGCTGCGTGGTGATGACGCTGAGGCCCCCTCTATGCCCAGCCACCGTCGGCTGGTCTTGCTCGATATCAACATGCCCAAAATGAACGGGCTTGAGTTTTTACAGGAGCTGCGCCAGGATGAGTCGCTGAAGTCGACCCCTGTCGTGGTGCTGACCACCTCCGACGCCGATCAGGATCGCCTCGAGGCTTTCCGCTTGAACGTGGCAGGCTACATCCTGAAACCAGTGACCTTTGCCACCTTTGCAGATGTCATGGCGTCGCTGACTCAGTACTGGGAGCTGTGTGAAATTCCTTAGACAGGGCCATTGGCAGCCGCCGTGGGCCAGGGGAGCAGGGGCCAACCAGATGGGCAAAGCGCTAGATATTTTACTGGTAGATGATGATGCGGTCGATCGCATGGCCATTTGCCGGGCTCTCGAACGCGCTGACCTGATGGTGACCGTAACGGAGGTCAACAATGCCGCAGAGGCGATCGCCTATCTCAACACCGCGTCCTACGACTGCGTTTTTCTAGACTACCGGCTGCCCGAGCAGGACGGGCTCTCGCTCATTCGTCAGTGGCGCGCGGAGGGGGTAACCATACCCCTGGTGGTGCTGACTGGCCAGGGCGACGAGCAGATCGCCGTTGACCTGATGAAGGCTGGAGCCAGCGACTACCTGGTCAAAACCCGCGTCTCTCCCGATCGCCTGGCGCTGCTGTTGCGCAACGCCCTGCGGGTCTACGAGGCCGAGCAGCGGGAAGCGCTGGCCCTGGCCCAGCTGCAGCAGACCAACGTGCTGCTGACCCGGCAAAACGAAGAACTTGAGAATCAGCGTCGCTACATTGAAAACCAGAACCTCAAGCTAGTTGAATCCTACCGGGTCAAGTCTGAATTTTTGGCCACTATGTCCCACGAGTTGCGCACGCCCCTCAACGCCATTTTGGGGTTTTCGCAAATTCTTGACAGTCAGTCTAAGGGGCCGCTGACCTCTCACCAGGCGGAGATGGTGAAGCGCATTTTCACCAACGGCAAAACCCTGCTCTACCTGGTCAACGACATTCTCGACCTGTCGAAGCTAGAGGCTCAGCGGCTGACCTTGACCCCGGTGGCCGTTGATCTACACCGGCTGGTGGAGGCGACGCTGTCAGACCTGCTGTCGCTGGCCGACGGCAAGGCCCTGGCCCTGGAAAGCACCATGGAACTCAGCGACCCGGTAGTAGTTACTGACGAGCAACGCCTGCGCCAGGTGCTGACCAACCTGGTGTCAAACGCCATAAAATTTACCGACTGCGGCTGGGTGCGCGTCAGTCTGACAGACGCCGAGCCGGATCACATTACCCTTGCGGTCGAAGACACCGGCATTGGCATTGCCCAGGAGCAACTGCCCCACATTTTTGAAGCCTTTCGTCAGGTTGACCAAACCATTCGCCGCCAGCGATCGGGTACTGGCCTGGGCCTAGCAATCGTGCACTCCCTGGTCAAGGTAATGGGGGGTACCATTGTCGTCAGAAGCCAGCCGGGGCGAGGAACTACCTTTACCGTCACCCTACCGCGGCAGCTGCCGGCAGCCCTGTCGAGGCAGGCCCTTGGAGTCGAGACCTGGTAGCTGAACTGCCACAGGTGGCCAAAAAATTTGAGCATTCAGGAACCCAGGGTGCCAGTACCCCCAGTGGGCCTGGAACCCGTTACCCTAGAGGTTCAGCCCCCTAGTCCCATGGGCAACCTCTCTTCCCACAACTTGGCCATTTGGCTGTAGTTTGCGGTGGCAACATGGGAAAATAGAGGGCGCATTTTTTGGGGAATTGCCTGTGAAAGCTCTAGTGGTCGGCAGTGGTGGCCGTGAACATACCCTAGCCTGGTCGCTGCTGCGGCGTTCGGACACTGCCCCCCAGCGAGGAGCGCCCCGCATTACCGAGGTGGTTTGCGTACCCGGCAATGGCGGCACCGCCTCCCTGCCCCACTGCCGCAATCTGGCCATGAATGCCGACGACTTTGAAGGCATTGCCCGCTTTGCCCTGGTCAACAACCTGGAACTCGTGGTGGTGGGCCCAGAGCAGCCTTTAGCTGAGGGCATTACCGACTACCTACAGGCTCAGGGGCTAAAGGTGTTTGGCCCCTGCCAAGCCGGTGCCCAGATCGAGGCCAGCAAGGCCTGGGCCAAGGCGCTGATGGTTGAGGCGGGCATTCCCACCGCCAGGGCCGAGGTGTTTAGCGATGAGGCGGCGGCGCTGGCCTACCTCAAACAGGAGGGTGCGCCCATTGTGATCAAGGCCGACGGGCTGGCGGCGGGCAAGGGGGTAACCGTAGCCCAAACCCTAGAGAAAGCAATTCAGGCGATTACCGATATTTTTAGCGGTAGGTTTGGCGCGGCGGGCCGTCAGGTGGTGATCGAAGAATGCCTGACCGGCCAAGAGGCCTCGGTGCTAGCGGTTACCGACGGGCAGACCATTCGCCCCCTGGTGCCCGCCCAAGACCACAAGGCCGTCGGCGAGGGCGACACCGGCCCCAACACCGGCGGCATGGGGGCCTACGCCCCCACCCCGGTCGTCACCCCTGAGATCATGGAGCGGGTGCAAAAGGAGGTGCTAGAGCCGGCGATCGCCACCCTGCGCCACCGGGGCATCGACTATCGCGGCGTTCTCTACGCTGGGCTGATGATTACCCCGGCGGGCGACCCCAAGGTGGTGGAGTTTAACTGCCGCTTTGGCGACCCGGAAACCCAGGCGGTGCTGCCCCTGCTTGAGACCCCCCTAGAGGAGGTCATGCTGGCCTGTATTGAGAGGCGGCTCGACGCGCTGGAGCTGGCGTGGAAGCCGGGGGCGGCCGCCTGTGTGGTGGTGTCGGCTGAGGGCTACCCCGACAGCTACCCCAAGGGGATGGAGATTGTTGGCGTTGAGGAGGCTGCGGCCACCGGAGCGCTGGTGTTTCAGGCGGGCACGCGCCGCAAAGGCGATCGCATTGTGGCCGACGGCGGCCGGGTGCTGGGGGTGACGGGGCTGGGAGAGACCTTTGAGGCCGCGATCGCCAATGCCTACGCGGCCCTCGACAAAATCTGCTTCGACAACATGTACTTTCGCCGCGACATCGGCTACCGGGTGATGGGGCCTAAGTAGCTTTTTGCTCGACCACCAGGGTGAGGCTGACCTAGGTGCCCTGGGCGTTGTAGGTGCGAATCAGCCGCTGGCGCAGGGTGGGGGTAACCAGCCAGCCCAGCTCTAAAAAGAACGGCTGCCCCGATCGAATTTCGGTGGGAAAACTGGTGGAGGCCCCCGCCGGCAGGAGTAACACGGTGACCGGCTGGCTGCCCTGGTCAAACCGCAGCGCCGAGCCCACCCTTTGCCCCTGGGACTGAATCGGGGGGCTGTCGCCAAAGCTTAGGGTTTGGGCGATCGCATCCGGGCCGTCAGGCTGAATCTCTAGCCGGGTAGCCATGGTCTGCTGGGGCTGCCAGTCGGGAAACACCGTGACCGCTTCCCCCACCCAGGTGCCCAGGAGCTGATCGACCGAGAGGTCGGGGCGCGGCGTTGGGTCGCTGCCCAACCGGTGTTCGCGAATGAGGGTCAGGCTGCCCAGGGTGGGCTGCTTGGGAAAGATCTGGGCAACGCGCAGGCG
>DASQNN010000141.1:0-10518 GCA_035644955.1 Nodosilinea sp.
TTGCCCTCCAGCACGGCCCCAATGTGGCGCAGGGCCCGGGGCTGGCGGTGGGGGTCTTCTCCCACCACGGTAACCTGCCCCTGGGTGGGACGCACTAGGCCCGCAATCATTTTGATGGTGGTGGTTTTGCCGGCACCGTTGGGGCCTAAAAAGGCCAGCACCTCTCCCTGGTGCAGGGTTAGAGAGACCTGTTTCACCGCTTCAAACCGCTGTTTGCCCCGCCCGTACACCTTGGAGAGATCGCGGGTGTCTAGCACGATGGAGCCGGGTGAGGAATGTTCAGTCCAATCATCAGTTGGACGACGAGCAAGTTGCACGAAAGGATTAAGCTCCCAGCGACAGGTAGAGTGTTTACTTATCTTAAAGTCTTTGCCGATTGGTCGGCATGGTCTGGGTGCAAATGCCTCGGCCTAGGCTTGGGAAAAGTAGGGTGGGCACTGCCCACCATCCAACCATCACTTCCCACCAGCCAACCCCTCCCCCTTAAAATGGCAAGATCACTGCTGCTGTAACGTCCAAGCGACGCAAAAAGGCCGATTATTCTGTCTGTACAGTAGGACAGCGCAGAATAATCGGCCTTTGGACTTTAGCGTTTAGAATAAACGCCTCAGTCCAGCCCACCGAGGCGATCGGGGGGCCAAAACCGAAACACCGCCCGCCCAATGACGTGATCCTGCGGGACAAACCCCCAGTAGTGGGAATCGAAGCTCTTGTTGCGGTTGTCGCCCAGCACCAGGTAAGCGTCGGGAGGAACGGTGACCGGCCCGTACTGATAGTCGGGTTTAGCCGCAATGTAGGGTTCTGCCTGGGGCTCGCCATCAACGTAGAGCTGCCCGTTTTTGACCTCAATGACATCCCCCGGCAGCCCCATCAGTCGCTTGATAAAAGCCTCTTTTTGACCCAGCTCCGCAGGGGGCATAAATACCACAATATCGCCCCGCTGAGGTTGGCCAAAGTCATAGCTCACCTTGTCGATGATCAGGCGATCGTTGATCTCCAGGGTTGGCAGCATCGACTCGGAGGGGATGTAGCGGGCTTCGGCCACAAAGGTGCGAATGCCAAAGGCCAGCAGCACGCTCAGGCCGAGGGTTTCAACGGTTTCGCGCAGAATGCCCTTGGGCTTGGGAGCGGGCGATTGCGGGTTGGATGGCGAGGCGACGGAGTCGGTCATAGAGGGGTGGGGGGTTATGACGAATCGGAGGGAGGGGGCTAAAGCTGAAAGCCGATAATGGTTTGAGCGTCGTCGTCGGTGGTGACAGTGCAAGATAACACAACACCATCTTCGTCCGTAATGATGCTAACAGTCCGGGGAAACACAATGCGGTGGGTGTAGGTAACTTCGTCTATCCCCGACGGGCGACCGAGGGTGACGACCAGGTCGCGGCCGTCGTCGGCCCAACGGTAGGTGATGGCATGCAGAGGCATGGAGCGCAGCACTTCGAAGTCTCCCAGCTGAGCGTCTAGCCGCTTAAGCGTAGTCAGGCGGCCCCGATTGTCGTCGGTGAGTTGGTCAAAAAAGTCTGGCCACACCATGGGGGGAATATCGAGCTGATACCGCTTGTAAGACACTTGCACTTGCATTGAACACCTCCTGAAGAATGAGCCTTAGCTTAGGGGCGGGCTGTGACATTGAGATGGCGACGGTGTGACAAAAAGCGTTTTCTCGGATTTGCAATAGGCCTGAAACGGCGCTGACACATCATTGCCACACGCGGTAATTATCGTTGCCACCAAATCGATCGCTTTCCTCTCACCGTAAGGACAGACGCTATGGAAACCTTTGTGTGCGATCGCCCTCTGGGCAAGTCTTTAGACCATCGCCAAATATTACCCATCGGCCCTCGCCCTAGATTGCCCCTGTCGGCCCCCCAACGCGACTCTGGGCGCGCTTGTGAGCGCGACTACGAGACCGAGGCCATGCACCGCTGCGAGGTGGGCAAGCTCTGCCTCGAGGTGGGTCGCTATCGCGAGGCCCTAGAGCAGTTTGAGCAGGCCCTAACCCTGCACCCCCACGATGTCGAAAGTTGGTGCAGCCGCGCCGACGCCCTGGCCTGCCTGGGCCGTTACGAAGACGCTCTGGAAAGTCTTGAGCAAACCCAAGAACTAGCCGGAATGGCCGATGTTCGCCTATGGGTGCAAAAGGCGGTGCTTTTGATTTTGCTAAACCGGCCAGCAGCGGCGCTGAACTGCTGCAATCAGGCGCTCTGGCGCTCACCAAATCACACCCAGGCCTGGCTGTTTCGCGGCGTGGCCCTGCATCGTCTGGGGCAATTTCGGGCCGCAACCCGCAGTTACGAGCGGGTTGCCCACCCGGCGCTGCCGTCCTCGATCGATTCGCTGCGGCGGCTGTGCCGTGACGTGTCCCCCAGCCCTCAGGCCAGCTAGCCGGGTGCAAGCTAAGGTCAAATCTACTCAGGCGCTGGGTTTAGCCCGGTGGGCTTGGGTGCGGCCTCGCTGAGCAATGCCGCACCCAAGTTCGTTATCTTCGCTGCCTCGCCCTGGGTAGGGCGTGGGGTAGGCGGCGAGAAGACCACCGGGGCGGCTGGGCTCATCGCCTGGAGCTGAGCTGCCGGGGAAAGACGTTAGTATGAAACCTGGATGAAGATGTTTACTTTTGTTGCTAACGATTCAGATTTCAAGATGAGTTTTTGGGTGTATGGTCAAGCGATCGCTACAGGCCTCAATCGCTGGTATTCAGCGGGCGAAGCGGGCGTTTGCCCTGAAGGGGTGGACTCAGGAAAATTTAGCCGGAGAGGTTAATCTCAAAACCCGTCAGCCAGTTTGGCGATATTTTACCGGCCAGCCGGTAGATCGTCAGGTATTTATGGAGATTTGCCAGGTTTTAGATTTAGACTGGCGCGAGATTGCTAAAGATGTGCCCGCTGATTTTCCCGACCCTGGGGAGGGGCTTGAACCGCGCCCGCTGAGCGTTGATGACCTGGTGCAGGAGGTGCGATCGCAGCACCGAGACACCATTCAGCACCAGTGCAGCGTTTTACAGCTGCTCGATATCAACCATCCGGTCAACATCGACGACATCTACGTAGATGTCAATGTGCTCCAGGCCGTTGCCAACCAGCAGTGGCTAAAAATTACTGACCTCAACAACCTTGAACTCACCGAGTTCGATCGCGTGGGGCTAGGCGCGGTTGAGCAGCCCGGCGTATTGGGTATGGAGGCGGTCAAAACCTACGACAAGCTGCGGGTGCTGGGCAAGCCTGGGGTGGGCAAAACCACTTTTTTACAGCACTTAGCGGTGCAGTGTATTCAGGGCCAGTTTGCCGCCGAGCAAGTGCCTATTTTTATTGCCCTGAGGGAGTTTGCTGAAGCGGCCAAAGGCCAGGACAGCTTTGACCTGTTCAACTACATTCACCAGGCCCTGTTGGCCTCTGGCATCACCGACCCCGCTCCCCTCGAAACGCTGCTACACGAAGGGCGAGTGCTGATGCTGATGGACGGTATGGATGAAGTGCCCAACCAAGACATCAGCGCTGTGGTGCGAGAAATCCGAGCCTTCTCAGATAAATATCACCGCAACCGGTTTGTGGTCTCCTGCCGCACCGCCGCCCAAAAGTTTGCCCTGCGGGGTTTTACCGATGTAGAAATTGCTCCCTTTACCCGGGCCCAAATTGCGACCTTTGCCCAAAAGTGGTTTGTAGCGCTGGGCAAAATCGCCACCGCCGAGGGGCAGTCCCAGGCGGCTGAGTTTTTGCAAAAGCTCGACCTGCCCGAAAACTGGCAGTTTCGCCAGCTCGTTGTAACGCCCCTGTTTTTGCACCTGGCCTGCTGGGTCTTTCAGGGGGAGGGGCAGTTTCCCACCAAGCGCACAGCCTTTTACAAGCAGGGGCTAGACCTGCTGCTCGGCAAGTGGGATGAGACCAAAGGGGTAGAACGGGATGGCGCCTACCGGGAGTTTTTGCTGCCCCAAAAGATGCGGCTCCTGAGTCAGCTGGCGGCGGTCACCTTTGAGCACGGGCAGTACTTTTTTGAGCAGCGCACCATTGAGCAATACATCGAAGACTACCTGCAAAATTTGCCCGGCACGACCCTAGAACCCGAGGAACTACAGCTTGAAAGCGAGGCTATGCTAAAGGCGATCGAAGCCCAGCACGGGCTGCTAATCGAGCGCGCCCGGGGCATTTTTTCCTTCTCTTATCTGGCATTTCAAGAGTACTTAACCGCGCGAAAGATTGTCGCCACCCACAACCTGAGCGCCCTAGAACAGGCCCTCGGCGGCCTGGTTAGCCACATTACCGACCCCCACTGGCACGAGGTGTTTTTGCTCACCGCCGCCATGCTGCGCAGTGCCGACTTTTTGGTGCAGCTGATGAAGCAGGAAATTGATGCCCTGGTGGCCCACGACCCCCACCTGCAAGACTTTTTGATGTGGGCTAGCCAAAAATCCCAGACCATTCCGGCCGAGCCCAAGCTGGCCACTACCCGCGCGTTTTACCTGGCTCTGGCCCAACGCCCCCACCAGGCCGACCAATTTGCCCTGGCCAGCACCCTCGATCAGGGCATCTTTTTAGATACGGCCCTCGAAAATTTGCTGGTTGAGTTTGCCATTGACCACAGCCAAGATTTTGCCTACGTCAACGCCTGTAGTGAGGCGCTCAACAACATTTTGGTGATGGTGCTAGATACGGGGTTCTACAAATCGCTGCAGCAGCTACAGGCGCAGCTGCCGACATCCCACCAAAGCCAGGAACGACTACAGGCCTGGTGGCAAGACCACTATTCCACCTGGGTCGATCAGCTGAGAGAGACCGTCATTCACTACCGCAATATTCACCATCCCTGGCAGTTTAGCCCTGAGCAAGAGCAAGTGCTAAAGCGCTACTACGACGCCAACCAACTGCTGGTGGACTGTTTGAATAGCAACTGCGAAATCACCGCAACCATTCGGCAGGACATCGAAGCCACGCTGCTGCTGCCCCAGCAAGAACTGGAGGAGCGCGAGTGGCAGGGCAGTTGAGGCGAGGTAGATATTAGGGGCGGTTGACCGCCAGCCCAGGCTCGTAAAAGCGATAGGTGTTTCGCCCGTCGTGTTTGGCCTGGTAGAGGGCCTGGTCGGCGTGGCGCAGCAGGGTTTCTGGGTCGTCGCCATCGCGGGGGAAAAGGGCAACCCCAATGCTGGTGCCGATGTGCAGCCGGTGTTGATCGATCAAAAAGGTGGGTCTCAGGCTGGCTAAAATGCGATCGCAGGTCTGCATCACCGGCTCTGCCGTAGTCAGATGAGACAGCACCAAAACAAACTCATCGCCGCCCCAGCGCACCAGCAGATCTTCTTGGCGGAGGCAGTTGACGAGGCGCTTGGCGACCTGGTGCAACAGCTGGTCGCCCACCCCGTGGCCCAGGGCATCGTTGATCGACTTAAAGCGATCGAGGTCTAAAAAAGCTACCGCCACCTGGGTATTTTGGCGATCGGCCTGGGCCAGCACCCTGAGCAGGTGGGAATCGAGAGAGGTGCGGTTAGGCAGCCCGGTGAGTTGGTCGTAAAAGGCCTGATGGTGAATTTTGGCCTCAATCTGCTTTTGCTGGGTAATGTCTCGAACCAGCCAGTGCAGACGCGCTTCCCCCCCCTCGTAACTGGTCGATAACGTCATGGCTACATCTATGGCCGCGCCTTGGCGGGGCGTAATCTGGGTTTCCCAGGTTTTAAGGGGCGATGGCCGGGAGGCTGAGGCCTGGTTTAGCTCGGTCAACAGGTCGTAGAAGCTAGCCCGTTTTTGAATGGGGAGAAACAGCATCAAGGGCTTGTCGAGTAAAGACTTTTGGGGCAGTTGCAGCAGGGTGGCGATCGCCACATTGGCCGCTTGAATCATGCCCTTAGCATTGCTTACTAGGTAGCCATCGGGGGCCAGGTTAAACAAGTCTTGGTAGCGCTGGCGCTCGATCTCCAGCTGTTGGCGGTAATCTACCAGGGCTTGATTTTGCTCAGTTAGCTCTTCGTGAGCGGTGCGCAGTTCTTCGAGCACCAGGCTGAGATCGTCTAGCGCTAGCGCCAGCAGCTCCGGCTGAAGGGGTAATTCACTGGCGCGATCGTGCAACAGCAGGGCTCGCTGCTGCACCACATCAATGCGCTTAAACATCATATTCATGGGAGGTTACCTTGGCGGCATTCGCTCAGCTCTTGGCGCAGACGGGCATTTTCTGCGGTGAGTTTGCCCTCTAAATCATCGTAGGCGGCCTTCAGCCGCTGCTCCGTGAGCCCCTGACCAGAGATATCCCGCAGCGACCAAAGAATAGTGGCCACCCCTTTGCAGCGGTCTTTGAGATAGCGGGTGATAATGGCCACGGCAATGGGTTCGTCCTGGCGAGGAGTTAGCCTAACTTCCCAGGATTCGGTGGGGTTAGGCTGGGCCAACCGCCGCTGAAAGCCTGGCCAATCGCCTAGCTCTACCAGCGCCAGGAAAGGCTTACCCACCAGCCCCTCCTGGGGTAGCGAAAACAGCACCCCCGCCGCTTGGTTAGCCTGGTAAATCTTGCCTTTTTCGTCGGTTACTAGATAGGCGTCGGGGGCGAGTTCAAACAGGGTGCGATAGCGCTGGCGCTCTAGATCAATTTGAAGCCGGGTATCGGCAAGGACCTCATTTTGCTGGTGCAGTTCGGCATCGACCGCCTGCAATTCTTCGAGTACAAAATAGAGTTCTTTAAGGGCTTGCTCTAGCAGCTCTGGCTCAATGGGGTTGGTGGTGGCCTGCTCGCGCAGCTGTAACGCTCGCTGATAGACCGCTTCAATTTGATGGGAGATGCCCATGAGTTGAGTCTTTACCAGGTAAAAGGATGTTCATCCTGAGGTGGGCACTCTACTTAGGGCAACAGAATGTAGCAACATACTAGCTGTTAGGTCAATGGTTAACATCTACCGTGCTAGTTATTTCCTAAAGCACATCGCCCTTTGCTCAAACTATCATCTCAACAATTATTTATTATTCTACAAAAAACACTAATGTTATTAATTGAGGTGTGGCTTGCTGTGGCTAGGACCGCCTAGCTATAAATTGAGCTAGGTAGGAATATCTTCAATGGCCAACAAAATCAGGTCTTTTCCCTCGTTTGTCAGCATTTTGCGGGCGTTGAGCCGCATGGTTTGGGGGCCAATGGTCTCAAAGTCGTGCACCACCTCAAAATCGTCAACCTGAGAATTTTGGGGCAATAGGTCGTAGAGCAGCGATCGCAGCTGAGGAATATCCCACTGGCCGTTGCCCAACTCAAAAATGGAGCGGCCCTCGGTATCGCCGGGGTTGACCCGAAAAATTTGATAGAACTGGCGGTTGGCCGTTACCACCTGCAGGTCGTCGCTCAGCACCACCAGGGCCTCTCGCAGAGTTTGCACAATGGCATTGGCGTAGTCGCGCGCCTGCCGCAGCTGATCTGCACTGCGCTTGAGCTGATCGATATCGACCAGCACTACCACCGCTCCGTCGATGTGGTTGTCGAGGGTGCGGTAGGGGCGAATTCGCAGGTCGTACCAGTGGTCATCTTGGTCTTGTACCTCCTGACTGGTCTGTACCAGGCTGTTGATCACCGCTAAAATTTGCGCCTCTAGGTCGGTCACTACAAGGCGATGGTTGATGTCGCTCAACGGTCGGCCCAAGTCGCTGGGGATCAGATTGAAAATCTCCGCTGCCGTGGGGGTAAACCGGCGAATTTTGAGGTCGCCCTCCAGCATCAAAATGGGAATGTGGATGCTGCTGAGCAGGTTTTGAAAATCGTCGCTAATGCGGGTCGTTTCGGCGTTGCGTCGGTACAATTCATCGTTGATGGTGCTGAGTTCTTCGTTGGTCGCCTGAATCTCTTCTTTCGCGGTTTGCAGTTCTTCGTTGGTGCTCTGAAGCTCTTCATTGCTGGAGAGAATTTCCTCGTTAGCCGCCCGCAAGTCCTGGTTGGTGGCCTCCTGCTCTTGAATAATCGACTGCAGGTGCGAGCGGGTGGTATCGAGATCGTGCTGAAGGGTCAGGTTTTCCTCACGATAGCGGCTGCTCTCGGAGTCGGCGTGGGCCGCCCCGCCAGGGCTGCCCTTGGGGAAAGCCGCCGCTTCGGCCTCGGTTTCGGCCTCGGTGGGGAGGTCTGTAAACAGCACCAGGTAGTGGCTTTTGCCCTCGGGTTTAGGCTGAAAGGGCAGAACCTCAATCTGCACCGGCGGGGGGCGATCGCTCCCCCTAGCCAGCTGCGATCGCCGACTGACCGCCTGGGCCGTCTGCTTGGCCTGATGCAGGGCCGTGCGCAGATCTAGCCGCAGCCCCGCCTTGGCCATGGTGAGCAGGTCTAGGGTGGCGCGCCCAGGAGCGAGCTCTAGGTAGGCACCGGTTTGTCCTCGAAACTGCAAAATTTCAAGCCGGTCATTCACCAAAACACCCACCGGGCTATAGCGGTTGAGCACCAGCTGATCGGCCAGGTCGTAGAGGTCAACCTCCCGGGTTGGCTCTTGAGCGGCGAGTCGCGGCGTTGCAGGGCTGGGGGGATAGCGACTGGGGTCAAAGTCAAAGTTGAGCGCTAGGGATGACGACCGCTTGGTGTAGAGCTTGTAGCCGCTGTCGCTGGGCGCAAACAGGTGGCCAAACTCCCCCGTTGTCTCTGAAGACCCCAGCAGCAAAAACCCGTCGGGTTTGAGGCCGTAGTGAAACATTGGCAGCACTTTACTCTGCAGGGCCGCCCCAAAGTAAATTAAAACGTTGCGGCAGCTAATTAAATTGAGCCGTGAAAACGGCGGATTGCTAATTAAATTTTGGCGGGCAAAAATGCACAGCTCTCGCACCACTTTGTTGATCTGGTAGCCCCCGTCGGAGGGCACAAAAAACCGCTGCAGGCGATCGGGCGACACGTCGCTCACCTGGCTAGGTGAGTACCAGCCAAAGCGCGCCGCCTCAATGGCGCGTTCGCTGACGTCGGTGGCAAAAATTTGAATGGGCGGGCTGGCGGGGTGCTGGCCCAGGTACTCGAGCAGGCAAATGGCAATGGAGTAGGCTTCTTCTCCCGTCGAGCAGCCCGCCACCCAAATGCGCAGGGGCTGCTCGGGAGCGCCCTCGCCCCTGGTGGCCCGCCCCTGACTCTGGCGCAGCAAAGCCGGAAACACCGTCTGGCTTAAAGCCGCAAAGACCTTGGCATCTCGAAAAAAGCTGGTGACCCCGATCAATATCTCCTGGTAAAGGGCCTGCACCTCCTCCGGGTTGGCCCGCAGGTATTGGCAATAGTCCTCCAGGTTTTCGAGGTGGTGCAGAGCCATACGGCGCAGAATGCGCCGCTTGAGGGTATTGGGTTTGTACTGGGCAAAGTCAACCTTAGTGGTGGCCTTGAGCACCTGGAGAATGGCGGCCAGGGCGTTGCCCTCGACCGGAGGGACCGTCTCGGGCCGAGAGGGCGGGGCGACGTAGGAATGCGAACTCAGACTGGCCAGGGTTTGGGCAATCTCTTGGGGGGTCTGAATAAAATCGACCTGCCCCGTGGCGATCGCCCGGTGGGGCATGCTACTGAACTCAGCCGAGGCCTCCGACTGCGAAAAGGTAATCCCCCCCGCCGCCTTGATCGCCTCTAGCCCCAGGGTGCCGTCGCTATCGGCCCCCGAGAGCACGACGCCAATGGCCCTATTGCCCCGTTCCTGAGCCAGGGCGCTGAAAAAACTGTCGATAATGCGGCTGACGGTGCGCGATCGGGGTCGGGGCTGAAGCCGCAGATTGCCCCCCACAATGGTCATTGCCGTGTTGGATGGAATGACATAGACCTGATTGGGGGCGATCGCCATTCCATCCACCACCTCGTGCACCGGCATTTCGGTGGTGCGGCCCATGATTTCGGTGAGCAGGCTGGGCTGGGTGGGGTCTAAATGCTGCACCAGCACAAAGGCCATGCCCGTATTGGTGGGCACATGGCTAAGCAGTTGGGTAAAGGCTTCTAGCCCCCCGGCCGACGCGCCAACCGCCACCACCGGAAAGGCCCTCGACAGCTCTCGGGCAGGCACCTCAGGCTCCTGAAGGGGGGAGAGCTGGGCGTCATCGCCTGGGGATGGTTGCGGTGAAGACATACCTACCGATGAGCCCTTGCTAAACCAGCGCGCCTGGGGCTTCACTCAGTATGGACGGTTGAGGTCAGAATCGGCTGAGCGCCCAGGATGCTACCCTACCTCCATAGCCCCAAAACTGTCTCTGGCAAAGCTACCGCCAATGGGGCTCTAGCCACCCAGCTAGAGCCTCGACACTCCTCTGTAGTGCAGAAATGGGTGGAATTTACTCGATCTGTGATTGGTTAAGGATTGGTAAAAGCAGAGCAATACCTACTAGAATAAAGACAGTAAACAGCCCCATAGCAGTGCTAATCGCAACTAATTTTTTACTAAGTCCTTAACGGGTAACATCATGGGTAAGGAAAAGAAAGGCAACAAAGAAACCAAAAAACCGAAGGCGGACTCTAGCGGTGGTAAAAAGCCGAAGAAAGACCCCAAACGCTACGACTCTCCCCCCTAGACCTACGCCATCAGTAATGGCAAGTCATGGTACAGGTTTTTTATTTCGCTCTATT
>DASQNN010000142.1:0-1682 GCA_035644955.1 Nodosilinea sp.
CAGGTGCCCACCACCGCCCAGGTGGCCCTGCAGCAGGCCGACTTTGTGGGGTGGAATATCTGGGCTAGCCTGAGCGATCGCCCCCAGCTGCCCTTCCGCTACCGCCACATGGGCGAAATGCTCACCCTGGGCACCAGCCGCGCCACGCTGACCGGGCTGGGCATTCAGCTCGACGGCGAGCTGGCCCACGTGGCTCGCCGCCTGGCCTACCTCTACCGCATGCCCACCTTCTCGCACCAGGTGCGGGTGGGCCTCAGCTGGATGACCAAACCCCTGCGAGATATGGTGACGACGAAGTAAACGTCAGGTATCACCGTTGGCCAGCCAATAGGCGCATTCCTCGCCAAGTTGGGCCTGGGCGACATCCTCATACCAGCGAATATCCTCGGTGGTGAGGGTGTCGCGCCAGCGCCCGTTGGTGCCTTTGTTGATGAAGGTCTGGGCACCACCCTCAAAGACGATGCCGGCCAGGGGTGTTACCTGCTCGGCATGGCGCTTCATGTAGTCAAAGGTGCAGTGCTCTACGATCGCCTCCCACTGAGCTTCGTCAATCGGGATTTCGAGAAACTCGGCGATGCGGCGCATCTGTCCCGGCAGATCTTGCTTGAGTTGGGCGTAGTGCACCATCAGCACGTTGGGCAAATGGCGCACCTGCCACCACGATCGCACGTTGTCCCACAGCGACCAGAAGGGGTAGCCATCGCCCTGGAGCCAGTCATGAAAGTACTGCCGAACCGAGCTAGTTGGCGGCTCCAGGGGTGGCCCTACCAGCCCAGGGGTGTTGTTGATCAGGTCGTAAAACATGGCGTTGGCGTTAGCGTGGTGGTTGTAGAGGCTCCACAGCACGTCGCGGCCATCGCGGCCAATGTAGATGTATTTTGCCTGGGGCGAAAAGACCAGGGCATCGACTGGTAGGTGCGTCTTGAGAAAGCGGCGGTGGGTTTGGGCCTCAACGGCGGCCATTTTCTCGGGGGCGGGCGGCACCCGCATATCCATCCAAGGCGACAGGTCGCCGACGCTTAGCCCCTCTTCGCCGTTGAAAATTAGCTGGCCGACGATCTGCTGCATCCAGGTGGTGCCAGATTTGCCGTAGGTGGCAATTACGATGTCGTCGTTGCGAAACGGAAAGTTGTTCCAAATGGTGGAATCAAAGTGGTGGTTGTGCAACTCGCGGGTTTTTACGGGCCAGCTACTTTTCTCGACAGAGTGCAGGTCCGAAACGGGGGCAGCAGCAGAATTACTAAGGGCTTGAAGCATCAGTGGGTCTCCTTGTAACAGGGATGAAATGTAGTGGTTGTTACACAGCTTGAATAGCTACAGTGGGCTGGGTTGGTTTTCCGAACGCAAGGTAGAGGGTTATATCAAATCTGAATCCCATAACCCCAATTCCAAATAGGCGGCTGGCCTAGGGGCAAACGGTGTTTGCCCGGCCTAACCGGGGGGAGCCAAGGCGGATTCAGTATTGCCGGTTGGTGGAGCCATGAGCGTTTAACTGCGATCGCTTCAACGCTCATGGCCCCTGGCCAAAGCAGGATTGGTAGAACTTAGGGCTCAAAGAAATCCGTCAGTGCCACGGTGTATTCCTGAGTGGCTTCGTTAAAAGTGATGCGATAGCGCTGCGGGTAGAGGCCTGGTTTGGCGTAGCTTTCGGGCACCGCAAAGGCCCCTTCAAAGTCCTGCTG
>DASQNN010000143.1:0-15343 GCA_035644955.1 Nodosilinea sp.
GCTAGCGACAGTGAGCGCCCTCGCTTTTGGGGAACCCGGTCCAGCTGGTTCCCTCAGGGCTCCCGGCCCCGTATATTGATTAATAGGGCATTAGGCGAAGCTCGGTGAGTCCCTAAGCCCCGTAGTCATTAGAGCTTGGGCCTATGAACAGTCACCTTTGCCAACGGATGGTTGCCCGCTCAGTCCAGCTTTGCTGGCAGGGCTTTTTAAGCCTGGTTTTGCCGCTGTGTTTAGTACTGGGCCTAGGGGTTTCCACCGCTGAGGCTGTGGCCGTTTTCCAAGTGCCCACGGTGGCCGCTGGCGACTCTACCTGGGTCGTCGACGAAGCGGGCATCATCAGCCGCATCAACGAAAACAAAATTTCCGGTCGCCTGGGTGACCTCGCCGCCGCCACCGGCAACGAGGTGCGCCTGGTCACTATCCACCACTTTGACTACGGCGAAACCATTCAGACGTTTACCGATCAGCTCTTCGAGCGCTGGTATCCCACCCCTGAAACTGGGGCCAACCAAACCCTGCTGGTGCTGGATGAGGTGACCAAAACCGTAGGCATCCGCGTCGGTGACCAATCCGCCGCTCAGCTAGACCCCGACATTGCCACCAGCGTGGCCCAGGAAACCGTTCTTTACCCCCTGCTAGAGGGCGACAAGTACAACCAGGCATTTTTGGCCGCCAGCGATCGCCTGGTGGCCGTGCTTAGCGGCGAAGCAGACCCCGGCCCCCCAATCTTTGACGACTCCTTCGATAGCGAAAGCACCTTTGCCAGCGCCGAAGAAACCGCCGAAAATCGCGGCAACAACACCGTCATCCTGGTTGTGCTGCTGGTGCTGGCCACGGTGATTCCCATGGCTACCTACTTCTGGTACGCAGGCTTTGGCAACTAGTATCGGGCGGCTTAGGGGCTGTCATCAATTAGCTGCCGATGCCTTAAGAATCAGGGGTTACAGCCCCTAGCCTATTTTGTGGGTCGGGCGTGGCAATGCTGATGTCATCAGGACTTTAGCCAGAATTGATGACACGCCCTAAGTACTCCTACCGTCGCACGGGCTTCTAGCCTGCCGCAAGCGGAACGCTTGCGCGACAGTGGTAGGGAAAATTCCGTCAAGCAGTACTCGCCGCTGTTACCAGGCTAGCCACTACAAAGCCAGGCCCCAGCAACCGGGCAAGGGGTAAAACCGGTTTGAGAGCCAGGATCTGGAATTCCAAGCGGATACTACAGGTCAGACCTCGCTAACGCTTGGTGGTAGTGGGGTTTTCTTCATTCAGCACCAGGGGGCAGGGGCTGCCGTTGTTGGCATCTGGGGGCACCAAACCCACCATATGGGGCACCGGCCGCGGCACATACCCCACCAGAGAGTCCCCCTGATACGCCAGCGAAGTACTGGCTCCCGAGTCGAGCATCACCGCATCGCGCAGGCCTGCCTGATGCAGCAGTTCTCCCAGCTGCACCGAGTCGACCATGGTGTGGGTCACCCCAACCACCGGCTGCCCGGCGGTGTTGATCCCCCAGAAGGCCCGGTGGCGGCGGGCATCATAGTCAAACAGGGTGCCAAAGCTGCTGGCGGGCTGAGGCAACCCATCCTTGACCAGCCAGCCCGCCGCCACAAAGGCATCGGTCACGCTGGGCAGTTCGCGGGCCAAGCCCGCTAAAGTGTTGTGGCGATCGGCATCAAAGGGTATAAACAGCACCCGCTGGGGAGCGATTAGCACCAGGGGGCGACCGTTGAGCTTGGGGGTTTCGCCACTGTAGCCAGGCACAAACCGCCGACTACTCTGGCTCAGTACCGGGCCAATCATCACGTTAGAGTCTAGGTACTTGAGAGAAAAGAAGCCGCCGTCAACGGCCCCGGCAATATTGCTGCCCGCCATCATTTCGGGCAGTTGGTAGCGGCTGTTGGCGTGAATGGTTACCGGCTGACCACCGCTAATTAGGCTAAATGACTGGCCTTCGGCGGATAGCTTTTGCACCTCGACCGGAGCGGCAAAGTTAAACTCTGAGTTGGCCACCGCAACCGGGGCGACGCCGGCGGCAGGGGGGCCACCCCAGGCCACATCTAGCAGCGCCCCAAGACTAGACTGGCCAAAGCGCTCGATCGCCAGCAGCGACTCTGAGGCCCCCGCAAACTGCTCATTTTCCTGGCGCATGGTAAATGCGGCCAGATAGCCGGCATCGGCTACGGCCTGGGCCACCCGCTCGTCGTAGTAGCCCGTAGGGTAGCTAAAGTAGCGGATGGGGATGCCCAGCTCGCTCTCTAGCCGCCGCTTAGACTCGACCACCTCGTAGACCAAATCTTCGTCGCCGAGGGGGCGCAGGTCAGGAGGATGGGTGACGCTGTGGGAGGCGATCGTCACCAGGGGATCGGCGGCCATGGTCTTGAGCTGCTCCCAGGTTAGGGTCGATCGCCCGGCCACTTCGCCGTCTACCTTGCCCGGGAAGACAAAGAATGTCGCCGGTACCTGGTACTTCTGCAGCAGCGGCAAAACATGCTCGAAGTGGCCCACATAGCCGTCGTCAAAGGTGAGCAGCACGGGCTTTTCGGGGAGCGGAGCACCGGTACGCAGGTGCTGCACGAGCTGGTCGGGGCTAATGGGGGTAAGGCCGTTGTCTAAGATGGTTTGCAGGTGGGCTTCAAAGTCGGCGGGGGTGAGGTCAAAAAAGACCTCCGGCGGGTCTAGCACATCGTGGTACATCAAGACGGGTACCCGCGCCTCTGCGGCCTGGGGATGAATGCTAGGCCAGGGGGCCGCGCCCAGCTGGGCGATCGCCTCTGTTCCTAAAATCGTTGAGGCAGCCCCCAGACCCACCCCTCGAAATAGCTGCTCGCCCGAATTGGTACTGGCCTCGATCGCGGCGGTCAGCTCTGGCGGGCGACGACACAGCCGCTCGCTGCTCACAGTGGTGGGAAAGGCATCGACCCCAGGAGCATCGATCAGGGCAAACAACTTAGCATCTAAGGCTTGGGGCTGGTCTGCTGCCGGCGCCGCCCCCCGGCCGTTGCCCACGGTAATTGCCCCCGTGCTCAGCGCTCCCGCTAGGGGTACCGCCGCGCCCAGCACAAACGCTGCCGACCCCAGGGTCAGCATTGTCCGCATCCGGGATGGCTTCATGCCCGATTTTTTCGTTGTGCCCTTGGCCATTGCCACCACTCCCGACTAGAACCTTAGCCCTGGAAAAACCCATTACATATTACTGGGGAACGCTGACTTTGTTCGCCCGAAGCGCCCAGTTTTTCAGTTAAGGAACCGTTAATTCTAGCCTTGGCCTCTGCCTCGTACTGGGCAGCAGGCTAGGGCGTAGTATGAAACAAGCCCGTTGCGCGATCGCTTTCCATGACTGTCACCATTGCCTACCTGGGGCCTGAGGGTACCTATTCCCAACTCGCGGCCCTGGCCTACAGCCTCGACCTCGAAAACCGCACGGGGCACCCCGTCGAGCTTAGGGCCATGCCCAGCATTCCCAAAGCCATGCAGGCCACCGCCGAGGGGCTCACCAACCTCACCATCGTACCCGTGGAAAACTCTACCGAGGGGGGGGTCACCACCACCCTAGATACCCTTTGGCAACTCCAAAGGCTACAGATCCACCACGCAATGGTCATGCCCATTCGCCATGGCCTGCTGTCTGAGGCCCAAGATCTAGCGGCGGTTGCCAGGGTTTACTCCCATCCCCAGGCGCTTTCCCAGTGTCAGCTCTGGCTGGAGCGCAATTTGCCCCAGGCGCACCTGGTGGCAACCCGCTCTACCACCGAGGCCCTTGAGCATCTGACCGACAACAAGACGGTGGCCGCCATTTCTTCAGAATGGGCGGCGCAGCTGTACAACCTGCCTATTCTGGCCCACCACATCAACGACCACACCGACAACTGCACTAAATTTTGGGTGCTCAAAGGCAGCGATCCCGAAACCCAAAGCCCCGATGGTCAATACACGTCCTTGGCCTTTAGCCTGCCGGTAAACGGCCCCGGTGCTCTGCTCAAAGCCTTGGCTATATTTGCCCGCTACGACATCAATCTCAGCCGCATAGAATCGCGCCCTACCAAGCGATCGCTGGGGGAATACCTCTTTTTTGTAGATCTAGAAACCAATGCCCACAGCCCGGCGGGGCAACAGGCCCTGAAAGAACTCGTCGCCTGTACCGAAACGTTAATCGACTTTGGCACCTACAACCTGGTCGCCGTTGACCCCAGCTTGGCGGCAACTAAAACCAAGGCTCAAACTACTCAAGCACTTCCTTAAGGGCCGTGCGGGCCGCCAGGTGGTTGCGGGTAGAGGTTAAAATTTCGGCTTCGCGCTCCAGTCGCACGCTGGTGTCATCCATCTCCAGCAGAGCCTGCTGCTCCAGGGCCACCCCATGGAGATTGCTGGCCACCCAGTAGGATAGCTCAATGGGAATGTCTGGGATGTTGTCCGGCAGGTCAATGTCCTGGTTGGTGAGCTTGGCCGATAGGTGCACTACGTCCCGCAGCAGACGGTCTACGTCGGAGGCCAAAGGGTTGAGGTCTTGGCTGGTGGGCTTGTCTTCAACCCACTCCACCAGGCCAACTCGATAGGGCTTTTCGCGCACGTAGCTCAGCACCCGAAACCGCTGCTGGCCAATGGTCAGAATCTTAAGGCGATCGTCGGGCATGCGCTGGTAGTGAAGAATCTCAGCACAGCAGCCAACCTGGGCAGGCTGCCCCGTAGTCGGATCCAGCATGAGCACTCCAAAGCGGCGATCGCTTTGCAGCACAGTATTCATCATGATCCGGTAGCGGGACTCAAACACGTGAAGCGGCAGGTGCCTCCCCGGAAACAAAACCAGCTCAGGTAAAGGAAAAAGGGGGAGTTCTCGCACAGATATAGACTCGGAGAATGCCATTATCGCCTCTTGCGGGTTTCAAGCACGCCGTGCCAGGGCAAGGCAGGCCGTAACACTTGTTTACATAGGGGTATTCTAACTCAACTCCCCGGCGGAATGCCGCCGACAGCGGCATTATAGCGATGGCCATTGCGCCTCCTTTAAACAAAGAAGCACCCGCCAAGCATCGAGCCTTTGGCGGGTGTAGTCGATGGTCACATCGAGTTAGAGCTTCACTTCAATATCGACGCCAGCGGGCAGATCCAGCTTCATCAGAGCATCAATGGTTTTAGAAGAAGGCTGGTAGATATCGATGATTCGGCGGTGGGTACGGCTTTCAAAGTGCTCACGGGAGTCTTTATCCACGTGGGGAGAGCGCAAAACGCAGTAGATTCGGCGCTTGGTGGGGAGGGGAATCGGGCCAATCGCTGTGGCGTTGGTGCGGTTGGCGGTATCGACGATTTTTTCGCAAGAGGTGTCGAGCAGTCTGCGGTCAAAGGCTTTGAGGCGAATGCGAATTTTCTGTTGCTGAATAGTAGCCATAGGTCTTACGAGAAATAAATTGTCAAGGTCCAGAATGAGACAGAAGCCTTAGAGACAAAAGACAGGAGCAAACCCCTTGGAGGCTCACTCCTGTCTAAGGAAGATAGCGCTAGACTACTTCAGGATTTTGGAAACCACGCCCGCTCCAACGGTGCGGCCACCCTCACGAATGGCAAAGCGCATTCCCTGCTCAATGGCGATCGGGTTGATCAACTCCACGGTCATTTTGATGCGATCGCCAGGCATCACCATTTCAGCATCGGTACCATCGTCAGCGGTAAAGGCGACGATGCTACCCGTTACGTCAGTGGTCCGTACGTAGAACTGGGGCTTATAGCCGGGGAAGAAGGGAGTGTGGCGCCCACCCTCTTCTTTCTTGAGGATATAAACCTCAGATTCAAACTGGGTGTGAGGGGTAATGCTACCGGGTTTGGCCAGCACCATGCCACGCTCAATGTCTTCCTTCTGCACACCGCGCAGCAGTAGACCCACGTTGTCCCCAGCCATCCCTTCGTCCAGGGTTTTTTGGAACATTTCCACGCCGGTTACGGTGGTGTTGCGGGTGTCGCGAATGCCGACTAGCTCAACGGTCTCACCCACTTTGACCTTGCCGCGCTCGATCCGTCCGGTGGCTACGGTACCACGACCAGTGATGGAGAATACGTCCTCAACAGCCATCAAAAAGGGCTTGTCGATATCGCGCTCGGGGGTGGGAATGTATTCGTCAACGCTGTCCATCAGCGCCAGAATCTTGTCAACCCACTCGTTGTCGCCACGGTTGATAGCAGGGGTAGCAGTCAGCGCTTCCACTGCCATCAGGGCAGAACCTGAGGTGATAGGAATCTCATCGCCGGGAAAATCGTAGGAGTCTAGAAGCTCACGCACCTCTAGCTCAACCAGCTCCAGCAGTTCTTCGTCATCCACCTGATCTTGCTTGTTCAGGAAGACAACAATGCTGGGTACGCCCACCTGCTTAGCCAGCAGAATGTGCTCCCGAGTCTGGGGCATAGGACCGTCGGCGGCAGAACAGACCAGAATGGCACCATCCATCTGGGCTGCACCGGTGATCATGTTTTTCACATAGTCAGCGTGGCCAGGGCAGTCAACGTGGGCATAGTGGCGAGTTGCGGTCTCATACTCCACGTGGGCCGTGTTGATGGTGATACCACGAGCCTTCTCTTCGGGTGCCGCATCGATCTCGTCGTATTTACGAGCCTTAGCGCCACCAGCTGCCGCCAGCGTCATGGTGATAGCAGCCGTCAGAGTGGTTTTGCCGTGGTCAACGTGACCGATGGTGCCGATGTTGACGTGGGGTTTATTGCGTTCAAACTTTTCGCGTGCCATTTACGTTACTTGTCCTTTCCTTTCTAAGCGTTCCCAGTGTTTTTAGAGATAATGGCCTCAGCCACGTTTCGAGGAACCTCGCCGTAATGGCTAAATTCCATCGAAAAAATGCCCCGACCCTGCGTTTTTGAGCGGATGTCGGTAGCATAACCAAACATCTCAGCTAGGGGAACATGGGCTGTAACTTTTGCAACGCCAACTTCTGTTCCCATACCCTCGATCTGGCCCCGGCGGGAGTTTAAGTCTCCCATGACGTCACCCAGAAAATCTTCTGGGGCTTCAACCTCGACCTTCATGATCGGCTCTAGAAGGACGGGAGACGCCTTCAAGACGGCTTCCTTCATCGCCATTGACCCAGCGATTTTAAAAGCCATCTCTGATGAGTCTACATCGTGATAAGACCCATCAACCAGAGTAACCTTTAAATCAATTACCGGGTACCCAGCTAGGATACCAGATTCGCAGGCCTCTTTCATGCCCTGTTCGGCGGGAGCGATATATTCTTTTGGAATAGTACCGCCGACAATCTTGGACACAAACTCGAATCCGCTGCTTTCCTCAGTGGGTTCTACCTCGACCACGACGTGGCCGTACTGGCCCTTACCACCGCTTTGGCGGATAAACTTACCTTCGGCACTGGTGGCTTTACGGATGGTCTCACGGTAGGCCACTTGGGGAGCACCAATGTTGGCCTCCACCTTAAACTCGCGCAGCATGCGATCGACGAGAATGTCCAGGTGTAGCTCACCCATGCCCGCAATCACCGTTTGGTTGGTTTCAGGGTTAGTGCTAACTCGGAATGTGGGATCTTCTTCGGACAGCGATTGCAGAGCCTTAGCCAGCTTGTCCATGTCCTGCTTTGTCTTAGGCTCTACCGCCACGGAGATCACCGGCTCCGGCACAAACAGCGATTCTAGGACAATGGGGTCGGCAGGATCACAGATCGTGTCCCCGGTGAAGGTGTCTTTGAGGCCAATGGCGGCGCCTAGATCGCCAGCCCGCAGTTCGTCGACCTCAATGCGATCGTCAGCCTTAAGTATAATCAGCCGGGAGATCCGTTCTTTTTTGTCTTTGGTGGCGTTGTAGATGTAGCTGCCCTTTTTAAGCACCCCCGAGTAAACTCGCACGAAGGTAAGCCGCCCGTAGGGATCGGCCATTATTTTGAAGGCCAAAGCGGCCAAAGGTGCATCGTCATCGGCAGGGCGCGCCGCAATCTCACCATTGGGCAGCTGTCCTTGAATCGGTGGCACTTCAACGGGGGAAGGAAGATAATCAACCACCGCATCTAAAAGCAGCTGCACTCCTTTGTTTTTGAAGGCAGAGCCGCACAGAACTGGCACAATCGTGCCCTGAATGGTGCCTTTGCGGAGAGCGGTGGCGATTTCGTCGGCGGACAGCGGCTGTCCTTCAAAATACTTCTCCATCAGGAGATCGTCAGTTTCAGCCACCGCTTCCACTAGCTTGGCGCGATACTCCTCTGCCACAGCCTGGACATCGGCCGGTATCTCTGTGTCTTCAAAGTTTTGCCCTAGGTCGTCGTGGTAGATGCGGGCGCGCATGGCAACCAGATCGACAACGCCCTGAAAGTCACCCTCATCGCCAACGGGAACTTGAACCGGTACTGCATTGGCGCCTAGGCGATCGCGCAGCTGACCGCAAACTTTAAAGAAGTCTGCCCCGGTGCGATCCATCTTGTTGACAAAGGCAATGCGAGGAACATGGTAGCGATTGGCCTGACGCCAAACGGTTTCCGACTGGGGTTGCACCCCTCCTACCGAGTCAAATACCGCAATTACCCCGTCTAAAACGCGCATGGAACGCTCGACTTCAATGGTGAAGTCAACGTGACCAGGGGTATCGATGATGTTGATCTGGTTATCACGCCAGTTGGTGGTAATCGCCGCTGCCGTGATCGTGATCCCCCGCTCACGCTCCTGCTCCATCCAGTCGGTAACGGCCGTGCCCTCGTGCACCTCGCCAATTTTATGGACGATGCCCGAGTAGAACAAAATCCGTTCTGTGGTGGTGGTTTTGCCAGCGTCGATGTGAGCCGCAATACCAATATTTCTAACCCGTTCTAGGGGCGTTATCCGGGCCACAGATACCTCCTCGTCATGCTAGGGTCGGCCGTTTCCGTATACCGGAACAAGCTTATTGTAGGAAGCGAAAACAGCGATCGCCAACAAAAACGAACCAGATACTCTAAGGCCAGAATAACCGCCTAAGCCTAGTAACGGTAGTGGGCAAAGGCTTTGTTGGCTTCTGCCATCCGGTGGGTTTCTTCACGCTTGCGAACAGCACCGCCGGTTTCGTTGGCGGCATCCATCAGCTCATTGGCCAGTTTAATGCCCATCGACTTGCCGGGGCGCTGGCGAGCAAACTGAGTTAGCCAGCGAAGAGCTAGGGCAACGCTGCGCTCAGACCGCACTTCCATGGGCACCTGATAGGTAGCACCACCTACCCGCCGAGCCTTCACTTCCACCAGGGGAGAAGCATTGCGTACAGCCCGCTCAAAAACATCCAGGGGATCGCCACCGCTGCGCTCTTTGATGATGCCAAAGGAGTTGTAGATGATTTTGTCGGCCAGGGACTTCTTGCCGCTGGTCATCAGGCGGCGGCTCATCATGGTGATGAGGCGACTGTTGTAAACAGAGTCGGGCGGAATCGGACGCTTTTGGATAACGGTACGGCGAGACATGATTCAAATTCCAGTGGCTATAAGGCTGTGTAGCTGAATGAAAAGGTGGATTGACACCAGGGGTAACCCGGCGACCTGGTCAGTTAAGGGGAGTTGTCATAAGAAACAATGCCACGGCTCGACTTGACCAAGACCGCTGAGGCAAGTGGGGTGAGATGGGTCGCGCCCTGATCCCACTCCTCTGCCTTTTGGGAACCTAGGCCTTCTTGGGCCGTTTAGCTCCGTACTTAGAGCGACCCTGGCGACGGTCTTTAACGCCAGCGGTGTCGAGGGTGCCGCGAATAATGTGGTAGCGAACACCAGGAAGATCTTTAACCCGACCGCCACGAATCATGACTACGGAGTGCTCTTGCAGGTTGTGGCCAATGCCAGGGATGTAGGCCGTGACCTCAAAGCCCGAGGTCAAACGAACCCGTGCCACCTTCCGCAGAGCTGAGTTGGGCTTTTTAGGAGTAGTGGTATAAACACGAGTGCAAACCCCCCGTCGCTGGGGACAGCTCTTTAGAGCAGGAGACTTGGTTTTCTTCTCGGCTTTCTGGCGCTCACTCCGGATGAGTTGCTGAATCGTGGGCATAGGATGCTTGTTGTGCTACGGCGGGTGGACTCAAGTTTTCACAAGATCTAATGCTAGCACTGCGCAACGGCTTTGGTCAAACAGAGCACTTTACTTAAAGCTGTCCTCGGTTAGCCGGCGGCCAGCGCCGGGCCAGTGCAGTCTTGGGTGACGGGGGCATTGGCATCGAGCGAGAAGGCATTGCCGCAGCCGCAGGTGCGCTGGGCCAGGGGGTTAATGAAGCGAAACCCTCCACCCATGAGGTCTTCGGCATAATCAATGGTGAGATCATTGACTAGATCTAGGTGGCCCGAGGGCACCGCTAGGCTGATGCCCTCACAGTCTAGGAGCGTTGCGCTACTGGCCGCTGGGAGACCGACGGCGGCGGTGAGGCGATAGGTCCATTCGGCACAGCCACCGGGTTCTAGGGTAAGACAGACCTGGGGCGATCGCGGGTCGCTGCTAGGAGCTTGCTGGGCTAGCAACCGCTTGATCTCTTGGACAGCGGCGGGGCGAATGTGAATCATGGACGCTAATCGACGAACTAAAAAAACGGTGATAGTGCTGAGCTTAGCACTGTCACCGTTTTCGATGTTACCGGTTTCGAGGTCACCGGTTTCGGTGCGGCCTTTGGAGAGCAGACAACGTTAGGCGTTCAACGTTAGACGTTCTCGGCGCGGGAGTAGTCGTCTTGAAAGCGAACGATATCGTCTTCGCCCAGGTACTCACCGTTTTGCACCTCGATCAGCACCAGAGGAATGACGCCCACATTCTCCAAGCGGTGCTGGGTACAGGGGGGCACGTAGGTGGACTGATTGGTGGAGAGCAAAATTTCGTCGTCGCCACAGACCACCTTGGCGGTGCCCGATACCACAATCCAGTGCTCGCTGCGGTGATGGTGCATTTGCAGGCTGAGGCGATGGCCGGGTTTGACTTCTATGCGCTTAATTTTGTAGCCGCGGCCTTCCTCTAGCACCGTGTAAGACCCCCAGGGGCGGAGGCCCATTTCGGCAATTTCGCTGCCGTTGCTGGTGGCCAGGGCCAACGCAACCGGCTGAATTGACTCTTCCAGTTTTGGCATAACGATAGTTCTCCTAGAACCTTAAGTTTGAAACTGCGCTAGGGAAGGCGACGCTAGGGCCCGCTGGGTTAAGCCAGCCAGGGCCGAGCTTAACTCAGGGTGCCCATCCCTCTAAGACTGTTGCTGGAGCCCGAAGGTTTCAGTTTAATGGCCCAAAAACTCAGGCTGTGTTTCTTCGCCAACATTTCTTCGCCAATATAACAAGGGCAACTGGGGAGCCAAGGGATTTTGGCTGGGAAGGGGGAGAACCACACGAAGTCTTTACACCCTGCTCTGCCCTGTTAAGAAGTTAAGAAAGGGAGAGAGCGCCGGAACTTGGCCTAGGGCGGTCTGGCCTAGGGCAGAAATAGCCCAATGCCATTGTTGACCCGCGCTGCGGTGCGGGGAGACCGGTTGATCAGCCGGCCACCTAGGTAGAGACTAGCCGAGCTGCCGCCGTCCAGGTTGAGGGCGTCGGTGGTACCCAGCTGAAGCATGATTTGGGCCAGCTGATTGAGGGTGGGGCCTGGCCCCAGGGGGCTGTTGTGCACCGCGACCAGCAAGATTTCCCCAGCGGGGGTGGTGCCGATGGCGCTGCGGGGGGCCGCCTGGGTGCCAAAGGCAGCGCTGAACTGCTCCAGCTGAGCATCGAGCACCACGGCGCGATCGCGAACGAGCAGCGGCCCGCCCCCGATCAGGTTGGGGAAGGGGGTCAGCGTAGCGGGCAGCAGCTCAGAGGCGATGGCGACTCGCTGGCCCTGGGGTAGGGCCTGGGCCGCTGTGGTGTAGGAGCGCAGGGCTAGGAGATAGCCATTGGCGGGGATGGGCAGCCCCCCAGCGCCAATGGTGCCTGCGGCCTGCTGCGCGACGACCACATCGTTGACCACCGTAACCACGGTTTCGCCCTCTAAAATGGGGCGGTAAGTGGGCCCCCAGGCCGAGGTGTAGAGGCCAATGCCCGCCTGCACGTAGCCGCTGTTGATGGCCTGAACCGGGAAAGCCTGCCCACTGGCGGTGGTGAGGGTCTGCTTGAGAAAAAGACGTTCCATGCGTACCTGGCCCTGGTCGTTCCACCCCACGACGCCGCGGCTGAGGATGGGGCCTGAGACCCAGTTGTTGTTGGAGCGTACGGCTCCCAGGGGATATTGGTTGTTGCGGTTAAAAAAGCCTGCGTTGATGGCGGCGGTGGCCTGCCAGCGCTGGGCGATGGTAGTGAGGGGCGCGGTGCCTACGGCGGTGGTGGGGTCGGTCCAGATCGGGCGCAAACTGGCCTGGGTGGGGTCGATTTGCAGCCAGTACACCGGAAAGGGCTGCCCGGCCACCGAGATATACCGCTGTTGCCAGCGCAGCCCAGGGGCCCAGGCAATGCTGTGGGGCAGCAGGCTGTCGGCGCGAATGTCGACAATTATCTGGTTGGGGTTGGCCCGGGTGACCAGGCGGGGCGGGTGGGTGGCGCTGGCCTGAACGCGCAGGCCTCCAGCGGCGGGCGTTACCGTGAGCGTCCCCAGGTAGGCTCCCGAGGGGGATGCGATCGCATCTCTGATCACCTTCTCATCGGCGCTGGCCCCCAGGGTGAGCGCCAGGGAGTCGCCGGTGTCGGCCAAATTGGCGGGAACCGGACCAGACAGGTCGAGGGTTAGCCGCTCGCCACCGGGCTGGACCTCTCGGCGCACCGCCAGCACCCGAGCAGGAGGAGTCGTAATCTGCAGGACACCGCCCTGGGGCTGCACCTGCCAGCCGTAGCGCTGGGCCAGGGGGGAAATATCGAGATACCGATAGCCGCCCTGCACCCAGGCGGCGAGGTCCAGCGCCCCTCCGGGCTCGGCGAACCACTGTACGGGCTGCCGCTCGGGCTGGCTGTTGCTGAGCAGGGTAGCCCCCAGCTGCTGGGTGACGCCGTAGTCGGCCAGGCCTATCTGACCGTTGACAATCATCCAGGGCACGGCGACCTGACTACCGTTGATAACTATGGTCTGGCCCTGGATAGGACCCTGGGCGGGCACAGCGACCGGGGCGGCCTGGGCGACCTCGGCCGGCAGGGGAAACGGCTCTGTAGCGGTAGCGGCCAGAGGGACGATCGCCGCCAGCAAACTTAAGGCGACCCACCCCCCTGCTGCCCGGCCGCAGCGGCGACGAACCAGGGGAGGAAACGGAGCGAAGCCCGGCAGTCTAACCATAGGGAAATTGTGGTAAATGTCTGAAATATTTCACAAGTGAATGGCACCCGCCCGGGCAATTCAAGCCCGATTTGAGGCGGTTTTGAAACAATCGCTACCGTTAGGCCTGACTAATTCTAAGAAGCTGTGACTAAATGCTAGGCCTAAGGTTTGTAAACTACTGATAAAGTCTGTAAATTACTGATCAACGCAGCGTGCGCTAATGCTTTCTGCTAGGGGCGATCGCCCCTGACTTTCTCAATTAGGGCCCAATGGGTTGGCCAAATCCTAGGCGCTGCCCCAAGCCTGGGCTGGATCATTCAAAATTATGTTAGGTCGGCCAGAGGTTTCTGGCCGAGTTCTTTGGCCCCTTGGCGTCGTCGACCACCCAATGCCCCCATGCGGGAGGCCCCATGAAGGAGGACAGTACTGCTAGTCTAGTTCCTCCCGGCAAGTCGCTTTTTCTGACCGCTACTTCTTCATTTTGCTCTTCCATGGGACGTATACCTGTGAATCAACCCTATCAACCCCGGCAGCACACCCCTATTGAGTGGCCAAACTGGGGGCCCAAGTCACTGGTTGAAGAACGCGATGCCTGCGGCGTCGGCTTTTTGGCCGATCGCCAAAATCGTCCTAGCCACGACCTGGTGACGAAGGCACTGACCGCCCTCGACTGCATGGAGCACCGGGGCGGCTGCTGCGCTGATAAAGCGTCGGGCGACGGGGCTGGAGTGATGACGGCGATTCCGTGGGCGGTGCTAGACCGCTGGGCGGGAGAGCAGGGCTATGGGTCGCTGGCCAGCGATCGCACCGGCGTGGCCATGATCTTTTTGCCCAACCATGAGGGGGCCGCTGCCCTGGTGCGCGATACCTTTGACCGGGTAGTAAAAGACGAAGGGTTGACCGTCGTGGGCTGGCGCGTTGTGCCGGTGCGGCCTGAGGTGTTGGGGACGCTGGCGAAGCAGTACCAGCCCCGCATTGAGCAGCTGGTATTGGCGTCGGAGGTCGAAACCGGCGAAGACCTGGAGCGTCGACTGTACCTCGTGCGGCGTCAGGTGCTGCACCTAATGGCGGACACCATGGCCCATCCTGGCGAACTGGCGACCGACTGGGTGGCGGGGCTAAAAGACTTTTACGTTTGCTCCTGCTCCTGTCGCACCATCGTGTACAAGGGCATGGTGCGATCGCCAGTGCTGGCGGCCTTCTACGAAGACCTGCGCGACGCCGACTACGTGAGCCCCTTTGCGGTGTATCACCGCCGCTTCAGCACCAACACCATGCCCAAGTGGCCCCTGGCCCACCCCATGCGGCTGCTGGGCCATAACGGCGAAATCAACACCCTGGTGGGCAATATCAACTGGATGATGGCCCGTCAGGCGGATCTTTCCCATCCCATTTGGGGCGATCGCGTCGAGCTGCTGAAGCCCATCGTCAACGCCGAGAACAGCGACTCCGCCAACCTCGACAACGTGATGGAGCTGATGGTGCGATCGGGCCGCTCTCCCCAGGAAGCGCTGATGATGATGGTACCCGAGGCCTACAACAACCAGCCCGAGCTGGACGCCTATCCTGAGATCACCGACTTCTATGAGTACTACAGCGGCCTGCAGGAGCCCTGGGATGGCCCGGCGCTGATCGTGTTTAGCGACGGCACCCAGGTGGGGGCTACCCTCGATCGCAACGGCCTGCGTCCGGCCCGGTACATCGTGACCAAAGACGATCTGCTGATGGTGTCGTCGGAGGCCGGAGTGCTGGATGTCGCCCCGGAAGACATTGTAGAAAAAGGTCGTCTCGGCCCCGGCCAAATGATTGCCGTAGACCTGCACAGCCACGAAATTCTCAAAAACTGGGCGATTAAACAGCGGGTAGCCGCTCGGCACCCCTACGGCCAGTGGCTGGAGGAAAACCGAGCTACGGTTCAGCCCCAGCTGTTCAGCGAGGCGTCGATCTACGCCGCCGAGGATCTGTTGCGCCAGCAGAGCGCCTTTGGCTACACCACCGAAGACCTGGACATGATCATTCAGGACATGGCGGCCCAGGGCAAAGAGCCGACCTACTGCATGGGCGACGATACCCCCCACGCGGTGCTGTCCGAAAAACCGCACCTGCTCTACGACTACTTCAAGCAGCGCTTTGCCCAGGTCACCAACCC
>DASQNN010000144.1:0-3034 GCA_035644955.1 Nodosilinea sp.
ACCTTCAAACAGCGCCATAGCCGGGTTAAATTCCGCCTCCAAATCCGTCCCGGCCCCGTCGTCACCATCCCCGCCTATAGGGACAATGCGGGCCGATTCTAGCCCGCCGAAGTCAAACAGATTGGGGTCGACCAGGTGTGATGGGGCGATGTTTTGCAAGCTGCGGAAGAGGGTTTCGGTGCGGCCCGGCCACTGCTTTTCCCAGGTTTGCAGCATTTCCTTAATTTGGGTGCGCTGCAAATTGGCCTGCGACCCGCAGAGGGTGCAGGGAATGATCGGAAACTCACGGTAACGGGCGTAGCGAGCGATGTCGGTCTCGGGGCAGTAGGCTAGGGGCCGGATGACGATGTGGCGGCGATCGTCGGTGAGCAGCTTGGGCGGCATGGCCTTGAGCCGACCGCCGTGGAACATATTTAAAAATAGAGTCTCGATCATGTCGTCGCGGTGGTGGCCGAGGGCAATTTTGGTAGCCCCTTCCTCGGCAGCAATCCGGTAGAGAACGCCCCGGCGCAGGCGCGAGCACAGCCCGCACATGGTCTTGCCTTCGGGTATCACCCGCTTGACGGTGCTATAGGTGTCTTGCTCGACGATGCGGTAGGGTACGCCGATCGCATCAAAATATTCTGGCAGCACGTGAGCCGGGAACCCCGGCTGCTTTTGGTCCAGATTTACCGCCAGAATGTCGAAGCGAACCGGGGCGCTGCGCTGGAGGTGGCGCAGAATGTCGAGCAGCGTGTGGGAGTCTTTGCCGCCGGAGACGCAGACCATGACGCGATCGCCCTCGCGGATCATGCCGTAGTCGGCGATCGCCTGCCCCATGCGCGATCGCAAAAAACCCTGGAGTTTCTTAAAGCTGTTAGATGCGGGCTGCTGGGGGGCGGCCATGGGTACAAACTCCTGGACGGTAAAGCGATCGTCCCCCTATTTTAAGCGGCCTTTGCTCCTGGTTCCGATGACAAGATGTCTGAACTGGCGGGCGCTGAGCTGTTCAACGTTAGAGGTTTGGCAGAGTTGACAGCTGTTGCTCAGAATCATCTTCTTGGGTCACTTAGGGGGAATGCCTTAGTTTATGAAGGTTCTGCAAAGCTCTAATCGCTTAAATCGCCGTTAATCAGTCCTTTACCGATTAGTTTCGTGTGGTCTGATACTGTTCTATGTGGAAATACTGACATCAAGTAGAGAGCCAATCATGGTTTGACTCAAGCATGGGGTGCTTGGCAACTGCCCACTTGACTGCTGAGTTATAGGGTTTCTGGACCACAGGCGTTATTTCTAAAACCCACTATTTGGGTCTTCTATCCCCCTCGGGTTAGGGGCCTCGGTCAAGGCGATCGCCGCGCAGCGGTTTGAGGCTTGGCTGATGGTTTGTTGTGTCTGGGCGGAGTGCGATCGCACCACCAGACGTCGTGTTTTGCTGCGCTGATCTACCCAGAAAAGCAGCTTTTGGTGCATTGGTCGTGACATTAACAGGCAAGAGGTTGTAACTGACAATGGCGATTAACTTAACCGGAACGACCTACGTTCAGGATTTTGACGGGCTGGCCAACTCTGGCACCACCAGCGCGATTTTGCCCGAGGGCTGGTTTTTCTTAGAAACCGGCACCAACGCCAACGACACCTACGGCATTGGCACCGGCAGCAATAACGCGGGGAACACCTACAGCTTTGGGGCAGCAGGAGACGGCGATCGCGCCTTTGGGGGCCTGCTCTCCGGCAGCTTGATACCCACCATTGGGGCCAGCTTTGCCAACGCCACCGGGTCTACCATCACTGGGTTCAACATCAGCTACTTTGGCGAACAGTGGCGGCTAGGTAGCGCAGGCCGCGAAGATCGCCTTGACTTTCAGTACAGCCTCAACGCCACGGCCCTCAACACCGGCACCTGGATCGACCTTGACGCGCTAGACTTCGTTGCTCCCGTCACTATCGGCACCGTGGGCCTGCGCGACGGCAACGCGCCTGAGAACCGCACCGAGGTTTCCGGCATTTTGGACGGTTTAACCATTGCCCCTGGCGAAACCCTGTGGATTCGCTGGAGCGACTTCAACGCTGCCGCGGCCGACGACGGGCTGGCGGTGGATGACTTTACCCTGGTGCCGCTGCTGGCCCAGACCGGCGTGGGCAATATGCAGATCACCGAGTTCATGTACCAGGGGGCCAACGGCGAATTTGTTGAGTTCACCAACGTGGGCACCGCTCCGGTAGACCTGGCCGGCTGGAGCTTTGACGACGACTCGCGCACCCCTGGTTCCTTTGACCTCAGCGCCTTCGGCGTGGTGCAGCCCGGCGAATCGGTGATTTTGACCGAGGCCAGCGAGGCCGCCTTTCGCGCCGCCTGGGGGCTCGATGCCTCGTTTAAGGTAATTGGCGGGTTGAGCGGGGGCAACAACTTGGGTCGCGCCGACGAAGTCAACCTCTACGATGCCAGCGGCAATTTAGTGGATCGCCTCACCTACGGCGACCAGACCTTCCCCGGCACCCCCCGCACCCAAAACATCAGCGCCTGGACAGGCATCGACAATCTGGAGACCCAAGCCATCAACTCAGGCTGGGTCTCTTCCACCGTCAACAACGGGCAAAATGCCCGCACCTCGGCGGGGGGCGACATCGCCAGCCCCGGCATTTTCAACACCCCCACCACTGTGGGCGCGGTGCTGATCGAAACCGGGGGCACCACCCAGGTGGCCGAGGGCGGCGCCAGCGACACCTACACCCTGGTGCTGCGCAGTCAGCCCACCGCCGACGTGGTCGTCACCCTCGACCCCGGCAACCAGCTCACCACAAACCTGGCCACCGTCACCTTTACCCCCAACAACTGGAACATTCCCCAGGTGATCACCGTGACGGCGGTGGATGACGCCATCGCCGAGGGCGACCACACGGGCACCATTGCCCACAGCGTGGTCAGCGCCGACGCCAGCTTCAATGGGCTGGGAATTCGAGCGGTAACGGCGGCGATCGCCGACAACGACGCGCCCCCGGCTTCTACCGTGGGCATTGCAGCCACCGACCCCAACGCCGCCGAGTCGGGCAC
>DASQNN010000145.1:0-4404 GCA_035644955.1 Nodosilinea sp.
GAACCCCGTAGGGGCATACCCTTACGTCGTGCAACACATGCTATGCCCCTAGAAAGGGGGGTATTCATGCGGGGTTTGCTCTAACAATAGTTTTTATCGTTGAGGGTGCCGCATCACATGAGGCATTGTTACGGCCAGCGGTGGCAGGCTACCGAGCTTTTTATAATACAGGTGTAGCCGACTGCCCCTGGCCTGGCTCCCCGACCGTCAAGCGCTACCTGTTTAGAGAGCCTAAAACGCGGGCCTGCACCCCAGGAGACTCACCGCCATGTTCAAAAGAATTTTGGTAGCTCTAGATAACTCTCCCCACCGGCAAGAGGTGTTTGAAAAAGCGCTGGATTTGGCTAGCGCCACCCAGGCCCACCTGATGCTGTGCCATGTGCTATCGGCCTATGAAGAAGGTAGCCCGGGCATTCCGATTCGGTCGTACCAGGCCTACTACCCTGTGCTCGAAGACTCAACCTGGCGGATCTACCAAAAACGCTGGGAAGAATTTGAGGCCCAGGGCATAGCCCAGCTGCGGTGTGAGCTAGACAGGGCCCTGGCTTTGGGGGTAAACGCTGAATTTAGTCAGGTGGCTGGCGAACCGGCCGCTACCATCTGCAATATGGCCGACTCATGGCAGGCTGATTTGATCGTTGTGGGCAGCCACGGCCGCAAAGGTATTCGCGAACTGCTGCTGGGCAGCGTCAGCAACTACGTCATGCACCACGCTAACTGTTCGGTGCTGGTGGTGCACCCCGCGGCTGGCACCAGCGCCACTTCCGGGGCGGCTGCCGCCAGCTGGACTGCCTACCGATAGCTTCTGACCCGTTTGTCGGGCTGCTGTTTGCGAACCCAGGCGACAAACTTTTGCAGCCTGGGTTCTGCCTGTAGCTGGGCGAGGGTGTTGAGTTCGCGGGCCAGGGTAGCGTTGTCGAATAGGGTGTGAATGTGTTTGTGGCAGGGGCGGCACAGCAGCACGGTGTCGCTGGTGGGCAGCTTGCGCCGCCGGGTGTACTGTCGAGGCACCAGGTGATGCTCGGTCAGGTCATCAATCGCGCGATCGCACAACTGGCAGGGCATAAAGAGCGGGATCTCCTAATCACCGTGACGATGGCTATAGATCTATTCTCTCCAATTTACGTTTGAGCTGCCTGGCACAAACGACCAAAAATAAATGGCCCCCGGCTGACGGGCCAGGGACCAAAAAATCAATTCATTCAGAGTAATGCGTTATGGGCGGTAAGCGAAAAGCCTCTTCGGCCAGCGAAACCAAATCCAGTAATGACCAGCAGCCTTAGGCCTTACGGGAGTAGTACTCAACCACCAGCAGTTCGTTGATGTTGAGGGCCACCCATTCGCGCTCGATGATGCCGTTCACCTTGGCGGTGAGCTTGGCTTTGTCGAGTTCGAGGTGGGCGGGCACGTTAGCCAAACCGGGAAACTCCAGGTTGGCTTCAACCAGCTTTTTGGAAGCTTCGCGATCGCGCACGGTGATCACATCGCCGGGGCGGCACTGGTAGCTGGGAATGGACACCACGCGGCCGTTGACGCAGATGTGGCCGTGGTTGACGGTCTGCCGAGCCGAGGGAATGGTAGGCCCAAACCCAAGGCGAAACACGGTGTTGTCAAGCCGCATTTCGAGCAGCTGAAGAATGACCAGCCCGGTAGAACCACCGGCCCGCCGCGCTTTCTTCACGTAGCGAAGCAGCTGCTTCTCGGTCAGGCCGTAGTTGAAGCGCAGCTTTTGCTTTTCTTCAAGCCGCACCGCATATTCAGACTTTTTCTTGCGGTCTTGGCCGTGCTGGCCGGGGGGATAGGCCTTGCGGGGGCTCTTACGGGATAGACCCGGAAGCTCGCCCAGACGGCGTACGACCCGCAGGCGAGCGCCTCTATATCGCGCCATAAACGTTTACTCTCCGAACAATTTCCAAAGATTCTAATCTTAGCCTCAATGGGTGCCAAGATCAATGCTCAGGGACCAAAGATTTTTAGGGCATAAGCTGAAGCCGTCGCTCACCTACCTATATGTGCGCCCACTCGTCCACTCGCTTACTCGCCCACTCGTCTTCCCGCCCACGCTCCACTACTGACTCAGGCGGCTCAAGAAGGATCTGAGCCGATCGCTGCGGGGGTTGCTAAACACTTCTGCGGGCACCCCTTCTTCTTCAATGACGCCGTCGTTGAAGAACAGCACTCGGTTTGAAACCTCGCGGGCGAACTGCATTTCGTGGGTGACGACCACCATGGTCATGCCCTCTTCGGCCAGCTGCCGCATCACACTCAGCACCTCGCCCACCAGCTCGGGGTCGAGGGCGCTGGTGGGCTCGTCGAATAGAATGGCGACGGGTTTCATGCACAGGCTGCGGGCGATCGCCACCCGCTGCTTTTGCCCGCCCGACAGCTGCTCGGGGTAGGCGTCGGCGCGATCGTCTAGGCCCACCTTCGCCAGGTACTGGCTGGCCAACTCGCGACAGTCGCTGGCCGGAAACTTCAGCACCCGGCGGGGGGCCAGCATCAAATTTTCGAGCACGGTCAGGTGGGGGAACAGGTTGAAGTGCTGAAACACCATGCTCACCTGGCTACGCAGGTGGTAGAGCGCCTGCCGGGGTAGCTTGGCGGCTGAGACATCTTGCCCCATCACCTCCAGGTGGCCCTGGTTGATGGCCTCCAGTCGGTTGAGGCAGCGCAAAAACGTGCTCTTGCCGCAGCCCGAGGGGCCAATAATCGATACCACATCGCCCTTGGTAAAGGCGGTGGTCACCCCCTTGAGAACCTCGATAGGGCCATAGCTCTTGTACAGATTTTCGCAGGCAATAATTCGCAGGCAATAACAGGAGTCGCGATCGCGAGCAGAGTAGTAGTCATCGGCGGCGCTTCGGAGAGTAGGGAATTGCAGCGAGCAGCTTGGCGGCGGTGATCAGCTTTGAAGAACTGTTTCGCCAGGGCCAGCTGACGGTGGCCACCACCTACCGCGCCTTTGAGGTGTATCTGGCTGTTGCGATCGTCTACCTGGTCATGACCTCGCTGGCGTCTTTTGTCTTTAAGCGCCTCGAAGCCTACATGGACCCGATCAATCGCCCCCGCAAAGCCAAGAAAGACCCCGTACCTTCGGCGATCGGCGTTTAGCTTGTCAGAAGAGTCATTTACTAGGACATCACCGAAATTCTAGGGGGCATCCGCGCAGCGATGTACCGTTCCAGGGTTATTTTGAGGTCAAATTCTACTCGGTTACCGCCGATTTGTCCCTATGGCTTTGACTTGGGGCAAATAGCATTTGCTCCTACGGTTTAGCCTTTTGGGAATTGGAGTTATATGATTCAGATTTGCTCTAAAAATAGATTTTTATTGTTGGGGGTGCCGCGTCAGCGGCATGGACGATTGGTATGAGTTGCTACCGTTGTTGAAGCGCAATTCCAGTAAGGGGTCGTTCCAGCTAGTCCGTAGGGCAGCCACCGATGTCTCAACCAATATCTCAACAGCGCCTACTCAACGCTCAGCTCATGGATATTCCACAGGGCACCGCCCAGGGCTGTGTACTTTACCCCCTGCACCCGGTTGCGCACGGCGGTGAGCGACAGGTTGTTAATCAGGTATATAAAAGGCAGGTACTCCTGGGTTAGGGCCTGGGTTTCTTTGTACAGTTCAAAACGCTGTTCTTCGTCGATCACCTGGGCGGCTTCGATATAGAGGTCAGCGATGCGACGCTCCCAGTCGGCGGCCTGCCACCCTTCGAGGGGGTCTTGACCGGGGCCAGCGTTTTGGTTGAAGGCATGGAGAGCACCGTCAAGCAGCCACACGTTGGCGCCGCCGTTGGGCTCTGTGCCCCCGGTCAGGCCCAGGACCAGAGCGTCCCACTCCAGGCTGTCGGTGAGGCGATCGACCAGGGCATTAAAGGCCAGGGGTTGAAAATCCACCTGAATACCCAGCTTCGCCAGATCGTTTTTGATCTGCGCCCCGATCGATTCGCGGATTTTGTTGCCGGAGTTGGTAATCAGGGTGAAACGCACCCGGTTGCCCTCAGCATCTAGCAGGTTGTTCGCCGCATTGTATTGAAACCCATCGGCCAGCAGCAGTTGCTTGGCCTTTTCGATGTCGTAGTCGTAGGTGCGAATGCCCATTTCAGGTGGGGCATAGAAGGGGCTGGGCACGGAGATTGGTGAGCTTTGGGGCTGGCCCAAACCCTGAAAGATGTTGTTTACCATAGTCTGGCGATCGATGCCGTAGGAGACTGCCTGGCGAAAGGCCACGCTGTTAAACCAGGCTGACTTGACCGGGTCGACCAGGGGTTTGCCGTTGCGGCTGGCCCGGTTGAGGTTAAAGGCAAAGAAATTGGTGCCCAGGCCGGGGCCACCGTTGTAAATGGTGAAGTTGCCTCGTTCTTCTTCGCGCTTGAGCAGCGAGAAAAAGTCGGGCTGCACG
>DASQNN010000146.1:0-6100 GCA_035644955.1 Nodosilinea sp.
ATGCCGCTGCCGATTCTAGAGGCGCAGGGCGGCCACCCGCGATCGCTCGGGCATCGACGCCTGCGCCCCCGGCACCATAACCGCCGCTGCGGCGACGGCGTTGGCGAACTGCACGGCTTCCTCTAGGTCCATCGCTTCGGCGAGGGCCACGGCCAGACCGCCGTTGAAGGCATCCCCGGCGGCCACGGTGTCGACGACTTTCACGGGCAGAGCCGGCTGGTGAAAGGTGCGGTGGTTCTCGGCGACCACCACGCCCATTGCGCCCAGCTTGACGATGGCGATCGCGACGCCGCGCTGCACCAGCTGCTGAGCCGCCTCGGTGGCGGTGGCGATATCGGTCACGGCCAGCCCGGTGAGCTGACCGGCTTCGACCTGGTTGGGGGTGAGAATATCTACAGTTCTGAGGAACTCTGGCGGCAGGTCATTGCGGGCAGGGGCCGGGTCGACAATCACCGTTGCCCCCAGGGCTTTAGCGGCCTTGGCGGCGACGGTGACCAGCGGCAGCGGCACCTCAAACTGAAGCAGCAACAGGTCGCCGGGCCGCAGCCGGGCCGTGAGTCGATCGACATCCCCATCACTGATTTGGCCATTGGCACCGGGGATGACCACGATGGTGTTTTGGCCCGCACTGTCGACTGCGATCGCCGCCACCCCCGTCGACACCTCACTGTCGACCGCCACTCCGCTGGCATCAACCCCAGCATTCTGCAAACCCTGAATCAGTTGATGGCCAAAGTCATCTTCGCCGACTCGACCGATCATCCTTGTAGCTGCCCCCAGCCGCGCCGCCGCCACCGCCTGGTTGGCTCCCTTGCCGCCGGGTAGCGTCTCAAACTGGGTGCCCAAAATGGTTTCCCCCGGCTGGGGCAGGTGGGGCGTGCGGCAGACCAGGTCCATATTGAGGCTGCCAAACACGTGAATGGTCTTGGGCCAGGGGTTAGGGGTCATCGGTAACGGGCGCTTAAATAGCTGAACCTTCGCACGGTGGAGCGTTTCAACCCAAGGCAAAATCACAGACTCGGCTGCTGCCAAAATTCCCTAAAACAGTTCCCTGTCGTCGTCATCGTCGAGGGTGCCGTAGGGCGAGGGGGGGCGATCGCTGCTCCAGGCCCACCAGGGGGTGGCGCACTCGCCGCAGTGGTAAAACTCCTGCCACTTGCGGCGGTGGTCGATGCCGTAAACGGGCGATCGGCGGTTGATCCAGACGGCTTTGGCCTGGCGGCTCTCAGCCCCGCACTGGGGGCAGCAAAATTCGCTGGCGTGGGTGGCAGACTCAGCCCAGTCGGGCGGAAAAGGGGAAAAGGCTTCCATAGGGTGGAGCGGTGGGTCAGTTTTATTATGAGCCAGGGCGAGAGCCTGAGGTATCAAAGTTTGAACGGTCCCCCCATCACCCCCTTACCCCATCACCCTTTTCCTCCTCGGTTAAGTTCTAGAGCGGGTCGCTTCGTTGGGAACGTTCTTCGGCATAATCGGTGGCAGGCCCGTGATTTTTGGGCCAAAAGGAGAATGGGCACGCGATGGCACTGCGTTTAATTTCGCTACTGGGCATTTTTGGCCTTTGCTTTATTGCCTGGCTGGGCTCAGAAGATCGGCAGAAGGTGCCCTGGCGGCTGATCCAGTGGGGCATTGGCATTCAGCTTTTGGTCGGACTGCTGATTTTTTTGCTGCCCTTCACCCGCGAGGTGGTGGTGGGGCTCAGCTCTATTCTCAACGCCCTCATCGATGCCTCTGATGCCGGGGCGCGGTTTTTGTTTGGCCCCATTTTTGTGCCCAACTTTAACCAGCCCGTCGGCCCCGCCGGTGCCGGCCGCTGGATTGCCCGCTCCCTGACCACCCCTTTTACCGCCGTACCGGGCGATCGCCTGGGGGCCGACAACCTCAACCTGGGCTACATCTTCGCCTTTCGATCGCTGCCCCAGGTGGTGTTTTTTGCCTCAATTTTTGCGCTGCTGTACAACCTGGGGGTGGTGCAGCCCATTGTGCGGGTGTTTGCCCGGTTCTTTCGCTGGGCGATGAATATCAGCGGGGCCGAGGCTTTAGCGGGGGCGGCAAATATTTTTGTCGGCATTGAGTCGGCGATCGCCATCAAGCCCTTCCTGGAGCGCATGACCCGCAGCGAGCTGTGCGCCATTTTGGCCTCCATGTTTGGCTCCATTGCCTCTACGGTGCTGGGCCTCTACGCCGGGTACCTGCGGCCGATTTTTCCCTCCATTGCCGGGCACCTGATGTCGGCCTCGGTGCTGACCATCCCCGCCGCCTTTGTGCTGGCCAAAATTTTGGTGCCCGAGCAGGAGATACCCGACACCCTGGGCAAAGTGCCCGCCATTGAAATGGCCGACGACGAGCGCCGCAGCCCCATGGATAGCCTGATTTTGGGTGCCCTTGACGGGGTCAAAATGGCGGTGGGTATTGTTGCGGCGCTGATTGCCATTCTGGGCTTAATTGCCCTGCTCGACTTGATCTTTGCCAACTTGGCCAACCTCGCCACCAGCGACGTTGGCCTCTGGCGGGTGGTTGGCCAGGTGTTTAGCGTCATTACCCTGCAAAACATTATGGGGGCGCTGTTTTTGCCCCTCACCTTTCTCACCGGGGTTTCCCTCGACTGGCCCGAGCTGTGGCTGTCGTCGCAGCTGATTGGTCGCCGTCTGCTCGAAACGGCGATACCGCCCTACATTGGTCTGGCCAACGCGGCGGCTGAGGGCGCCCTGAGCGATCGCGCCCTGGTGATTGTCAGCTATGTGCTCTGCGGCTTTGCCCACCTGCCCTCGGTCGGCATTTTTGTTGGCGGTCTGGCGGGCATTGTGCCCTCGCGCCGCAAAGACATCAGCGACCTGGCCTGGAAATCGCTCTGGGCCGGCACCCTCGCCACCCTAATGACTGGCTGCGTGGCGGGCCTGTTTTTCTACGAGGGGGCCGCTGTGCTGGGCCGGTAGCCAAAACGCCCGCAGGGGGCAGGACTAAGTCCTAACCTCTACAGGCGTTGGGTTATGGCATGACCCATCTGGTGGGACGGCGATCGCGATCGCCGTCCCTATCGCTAGCCCTAGCGTCATTTAGGTCTAACGTTATTGAGCGCTAGCGGGAGAACGGAAACACCTGCTCAGCAATGAAAATGGGCTCTTCGCTGTAGTCAGACTCAATGGTCTGACGCAGGTTCTCGTCCCAGGTCAGGTTGTAGTCGCGCTCTAGCTCGTCAGCATTAAAGGGACGGAGAACGCCCGTAATGACGACGTTGTTGTTGTCGTCACTAATGGTGGCAATGCTGGGGTCTTCGCCCACAACCAGCACATCGGCACCGCCCAGGAATTGGGCCTGGCTAATGGTAAAGGTGTTGTCGTCGTACTGCTCCCCAATTTCACCCTCAACGGCAATCACCTGATCGTAGAAGGCTTCGGGATTGTCGCTAATTTCGTTGGGTTCGGGGGCTAGAACGATGGACTCAGCAATAATGGCCGGGCCATCTTCGTAATCACCGTAGGTTTCTTCATCTAGGGTGAGACCACCCTGTTGGGCCAGGTCGCTCAGCACAACTTGCTGCACGTCACCGGTAACCTGCAGGCGCTCGGTGACGTTATCACCGGGCAGTACGACAGGGCTACCGGTTGTGTTGAAGACGACGACGTCATCTCCGCCAAACAGCTCATCTCGCCGAATGACAAAGGCGTTGTCGCCAATCACTTCAACGACTTCGCCGCGGACCGACACGGTTTGGCCCACGTAATCTTCTAGACGGCCGGTCAAATCACCAATTTGGATATTTTCCCGATCGACATTTTCGGCCTGCTGGTCGGTGGTGGTTTGGTCAGCGGTAGGCTGATTGGGCTCAGCCGTACCGGTGTTGTTATCCGGGGTTTGGCAAGCCGTCAGAGCAAAGGTCGCCAGGGCTAGGGCCATTGCACCACTCTTAAAACCGAGGTGGGGGCGGTGCTTGGGCAAGGTTTTCATAAGGCAATCCTCAAATCAGCTAAGTTGTTTTTAAAACCCGGTTTCGCTAGATTTGCTCCCCTGCGATCGCATTAGTTAGACGCCAAATATCTGCTAGCGCTCTATCAATCTGGGAAGCAGTAACCGGATTTAATTTAGTCGTAGGTAACCGCTTTAGGGCAGACGTAGTCGTGCCAAAACGATGGGTTACCCATTTACCCAAGGCGAATCTAAAAACAGAGGGTGCGCTAGTGCTCTACGTCGGGCAGTGCAGTTTTACCCGGTAGAGTGTGGGTTATTAGCCTCACTCCAAAACTCAGTTTTATGGGATGTCGCCCTAGTTCTACTAGCAGACCACATTGTTTCAGTAACTGGCTCATGCTAAAGGTAGGCCTTGAGCTATCGCTAAGTTAGATTTTGGCTGGGTTTGGCCTACTAACCGCCATTCTTGGTGCTGTTTGTGGTGCCATTTCTGGTGCCAGAAATGGCCCGAGTAGCCAGTCGTTAGTGCCGGCGAGACCTGCGTTTGATGATCCAGAAGGCAAGGGCGATCGCTAGACCAACCAGCACCAGTTTACTCACCGGGGCAATATACCCCTGCACTTGGTCAAACCGGTCGCCCAACACATAGCCCGCAACGGCCAGCGCCCCCGTCCAAAGCACCGTACCCAGGGCAGAATAGCCCACATAGGGCAGCAGCGGCATGTGGCTCAGCCCCGCCGGCACCGACACATAGGTGCGCACCCCTGGCACAATCCGGCCTACGCCCACAACCCAGCTACCGCCGGTGCGCTGAAAGAAGTGAATGGCCTTTTCAATATCCGCAGGCTTGAGAGTCAGCCAGCGACCATAGCGTTTCACCCAGACCATAAGCTGCTCGTGGCTAATCAACCGACCCACCAGGTACCACGCCGAAGCGCCAATCAACGACCCTAACGACCCCGCTAAAATCACCCCAGCCAGAGACATGTCGGTGCTGCGGCTGCTCGTAAACCCGGCCAGGGGCATCACCAACTCCGACGGAATGGGTGGAAATAAATGCTCTAGCACCATCAGGCCAAAGATGCCGACATAGCCGAGGGATTCAATCCAGGTGGTAATCCAGTTGAACATAGTAAAGGGGCAGTAGGGGTTTGAGTGCGGTTCAGGTTTAAACGCCTCAGGCGACAGCATGGGAATAGACGCCGTGCTGTTGTCTAGTACCCTACACCCGCCGTCGTACTTAGTTCACCATACCCGAAGAACTCAGCCTCTATCTAACTGTAGAAGAATAGCTCCTAACCAGGTCTAGTCAGGTCATTCCTGCCCTGGGAAAGATGCCATACTCTATCGGAGTATTTATGCTAGTAGTCTTAATTTAATACTACTAATTAATCCCAATGGCCGATGGATTTTTGCTTAGCCGCGCCTTGCTCAAATTCCAAACCGATGACGAGGATTTGTTAGCCGAGCTATCCGCCGTGGCCCGCACCCCCGACGGCCACCTGTGGGTTGGCTCCGACGAATTTGTCACCCTAGAGCGTCTAACTCCCATGGGCGACGGGGTTTATGGCAACCACAAAACCTTTCACCTCACCGAGTTTATTCAGCTCGCCGATCAAGAGTCTGAAATTGATATTGAAGGTCTTGACTACTGTGATGGCTACCTCTGGGTAGTTGGTTCCCACAGTGTTAAACGAACCCAGGCCAAGGGCAAAAAGCCCCACAAAGACATTGCCCGTCTCTCTGAAATCGATCGCGACCCCAATCGATCGCTGCTGGTGCGGCTGCCCGTTCTCAATGGCGAAATTGTGCCCACCTATGCCCGTTCTGACCAGAAAAGTGACATTCTCACCGTCGCCAGCCTCAAGCAGGTAAATGAGCACAACCTGCTGCTCGAAGCCCTGGCCGAAGACGAGCACCTGGGGCTGTTTCTAAAGATGCAGCTGCCCTCTAAGGACAACGGCTTTGATATCGAAGGCCTTGCCGTCAACGGCAATCAAATCTTTTTGGGCCTGCGTGGACCGGTGCTGCGGGGGTGGGCGATCATTCTTGAAATTGAGGTAGAAGAGACTGAGCCCGGCGTGCTCACCCTTAAAGATTTGGGCGATGGCTGCCTCTACCGCAAGCATTTTCTCGATCTCAACGGCCAGGGCATTCGCGAACTGTGCCTGCACAATGGCGACCTGCTGGTGCT
>DASQNN010000147.1:0-8789 GCA_035644955.1 Nodosilinea sp.
GCTCGAAGTGGGCAACCTGCCGTCCCGGGTCGGCCAGGAGGCCCGCCACGAAACGGGCGAGGCCATTCTACCCGACGATGCTCGCCCCCAGTGCCAGCAGTCGATCACCTTTGATGTGGTGGTGGAGCACACCGAGCGAGGCAAGGGAGTACCCATCGGTAGGCCCGACGGGTTTGAAACCCTCGCCTGGATTGGCCTCAAGGAATTTACCAGCACCTTTTGGACCAAACCACACCTAGACAAATGGCAAAAGTGGGACTTTTTTAGCGATTTTGGCATTTTTCGCTATCGGCGACTGCGGCGATCGCAGCCCCACGACAAAAAAGTCTCGCCCGGGGATGTGTCGGTACTCAACTGGGGCACCTCCAGCGAGCCCGATCGCGCCTTTTGCTGCGGCAACGACTACCGCCCGGGGCGGCTGGTGGGGGTGAGCCGCGAAGAGCGGGCCATGCATATTCAGCGGGCTCGGCAGCGGGCCCGGGCCTACCTGCACTACCTGCAAACCCACGGCGCCGCCGACCTTAAACCCCGAGGCGACCTCACCTGGACCAGCGACGGCATTGCCCTCGAACCCTACATTCGCGAAGCCCGTCGGGGCATTGCCCTCACCACCATTCGCCACGAAGATGTGGCTGAAACCTTCTTTCCCGACCAGGCGCGGGCGAAGTGCTTTGACGACTCGGTGGGCATAGGCCAGTACCACTACCTCGACCTGCACGGCAACGACGCCAAGGGCCACGTTAGCCCCCGGGGCAAAGACGTGGTGGCGCTGCCCTTTAGCCTGCCTCTGGGGGCGCTGGTGCCCCTCGACACCGACGGCCTGGTGCTGTCGGCCAAAAGTCTGGGCACCACCCACATCACCAACGCCGCCTACCGCATGCACCCCATGGAGTGGGCCATTGGCGAAGCCAGCGGCTTTTTGGCGGTGTTTGCCGTGTGGACGGGGCTAGAGCCCCGAGTGCTGGCCACCGAAGAAAAGCACATTCGCAAAATTCAGGGCTTTGTAGCTCGCAACGGCATCCCTATCTTCTGGTTCAACGACATCAGCCACGACGACGCCGACTTTGAGGCCATCCAGGTGCTGGCGGCAGCGGGCATCGTGCGCAGCGAAAACCCTAAGAACCTATCCTTTAGGCCCCACGCTCCTGTCAGCCGGGCGGTGGTAGCCACGGCCCTGGTTAAGGCGCTCAAGCTGCCCACTAGCCTGCCCGAGCAGCCCACCTTTGGCGATGTGCTGCCTGGCAAGCACTGGGCCTATATGCCCATTGAAACCCTCTTTGCCCACGGCATGATCGCCGGCGTCAGCAAAGGTCGCTTCGCCCCCGATGCAGCCATCACCCGTGAACAGCTCTCGTTTTTGATCAAGCGGGCCATGCCCGAGGTCTACGACAAAGCCTTTGGCCGTACCCCCATCGATCGCCAAAACCTCCAGCGCCGCGAACTCTCCCGCGTGCTCTACGAGGTGCTGAAGGGGCGACTGAGGATTTAGGCGTAGATCTAAAGAACCCCGGGTTTTTAGAAAACCCAGGGTTCTGACTCAAGTGCTTACCTGTCAAAAAAGCTTACTTAATCAGCGTCAGCAGGTAGATCAGGCTAAACAGCACAATCCACACCACGTCAACGAAGTGCCAGTAGATCTCGGCCATTTCGGGGCCGGTGTGGGCCAGGCTGCTGTAGTGGTCAGCGCGGCGCGATCGCCACAGCACCCCCAAAATCAGCACCAGGCCAATAAACACGTGCGCTCCGTGGAAGCCCGTTGTCAGGTAAAAGCAGTTGCTGAACAGGTTAGTCCTCAGACCATAGCCCAGGTTCATATACTCATACACCTGACCGACTAGAAACACTGCGCCCATGGCGACGGTGATGCCAAACCACTTGCGCATGCCCGCCAAATCGTTCTTCTTAATCGCCTTAGTGCCCAGGTTGATCACCCAACTGCTCGACACCAGAATCAGGGTGTTCACCGCAGGCAGCAGCAGTTCGACCTCGGTTTCTTTCGGTGGCCACTCGGCGTTGCTGCCGCGAAACACCAAAAACACCGCAAAAAAGCCCGCGAACATCAAAAATTCTGAGCACAGGAAGGTGATCAGGCCAAGCACCCGCAAATCCTGGTGCTCTTCGTGGGCCGCCACCTCGTGGTCGGTGACCACAGGGGTAGAGTCAATTGCGCCTTGCATAGGGTATCCGGGGGTAAAGGGCAGAGGTGGGAGGGTGAATGGATGGGCAAGGCCCACCTTACGGTCGTTATAGCCCAGGTCAGCTACACATTGGTCGCCTCAATGGGCTCGCCCGCAGGGCCAACCTCATCGGCTCGATCCATCCCGTACTCGTAGGGGCCATGGGTAAGCACCGGCAGCACCTCCCAATTCTCGATAATTGGCGGCGAATCGGTCGTCCACTCCATAGTCAAAGCATTCCAGGGGTTGGGGCCGGCCTCTTTACCTGCCCTCCAGCTCCAGAGCACGTTGAAGTAAAACGGAATCACCGACACCGCCAGAATGTAAGCTCCCACCGTCACTAGCTGGTTCAGGTGGGTAAACTGCGGGTCGTACATGGCCACCCGGCGGGGCATCCCTTGCATACCAAGGTTGTGCATGGGGGTAAAGGTGAGGATGGTGCCAATAAAGGTCAGCACAAAGTGCACCTTGCCCAGGGTCTCATTCAGCATGTGCCCAGTTATCTTAGGGAACCAGTGATATACCCCGGAGTAAATGCCAAACACCGACCCGCCAAACAGCACGTAGTGGAAGTGGCCCACCACGTAGTAAGTATCGTGCACGTGGATATCGAAGGGCGCCGCCCCCAGAGTCACCCCGCTGAGGCCACCAAACACAAACATCGACAGCAGCCCCACCGCAAACAGCATGGCCGTGGTATAGCGAATTTTGCCGCCCCAGAGGGTGGCTACCCAGCTAAAAATCTTCACCCCTGTGGGCACTGCCACAATCAGCGTTGAGATGGTGAAGAAAATCCGCATCCAGGGGGCGGTGCCGCTGGTAAACATGTGGTGCACCCACACAAACAGCCCCACCAGGCAAATGGTTAGGGAGGAATAGGCGATCGCCTTGTAGCCAAAAATCGGCTTGCGAGCGTGTACCGGAATCACCTCCGACATAATGCCGAAAATGGGCAAAATCATCAGGTACACCGCCGGGTGCGAGTAAAACCAGAACAGGTGCTGGTACACCACCACATTGCCGCCGGCATCGGGCTTGAAGAACGAGGTGCCAAAGTTAATGTCAAACAACAGCAGCACCATGGCCGCCGCCAGCACCGGCGTTGCAAACAGCGCCAGAATCGACGTTGCCACCATCGCCCAGCAAAACAGCGGCATCTGGTCCCACTTCATGCTGGGCACCCGCATCTTCCAGATCGTGACCAAAAAGTTCACCGATCCCAAGATAGAGGAAGTACCCGCCAGAATCAGGGTCAAACACCACAGAGTCTGGGGCAGGTTGGCGGTAATTTCGCTCAGGGGTGGGTACGAGGTCCAGCCCGACTGGGCACCGCCGCCAAGGAAAAAGCTAGCCACTAGCAACGCCCCTGCCGGAGGGTTAAGCCAAAACGCGATGGCGTTGAGCTTCGGAAAGGCCATATCCCGCGCCCCAATCATCAGCGGAATCAGGAAGTTGCCAAACCCCCCGATCGCCGCCGGCACAATCCACAGAAAGATCATGATCGTGCCGTGGTTGGTCAAAAAGGCGTTGTACAGCTCGGGGCTGAGAAAATCAGAGTTGGGGGTAGCTAGCTCGGTGCGCATCAGCACCGCCATGAAGCCGCCCACCAGATAAAACAAAAACGACGTCACCAGGTATTGAATACCGATGACCTTGTGGTCAACGTTGAAGGTGAAGTAGTCGTACCATTTCCACTTGTCAGGGTGGCCGTGGCCGCCTTGAGCTTCAGTGGGTTTGATGGAAACTTCTGCTTGAGCCATAAATCAGGTTTTGCTAAAGGGGTTAAACGTTGCGGCAACCCAAAAGGGAACCTCTTGAGGAGAAATCCAGCCAAAGCGGATTTAGTGATTCATGGAGGCCCCATGGTCCATTTGAGCGTGGTCCATCTGGGCGTGGTCCATTTGGGCAATCTGTACCGGGGAATGGGCCAAATCTGGAGCGATGGCCGTAGGCCGGTCTTTGACCATCGCGGCCAGATACTCGGCATCGGAAGGGTTCTCTACGGGCTGAGCCACCGTTGTCGTCGGCGTCGCCTCAGCTATTCGGCTGGCCACCCAGTCGGCGTAGTCTTCGGGGGAGTGCACAATCACCTGGGTTCGCATGGCACCGTGGTAGGACCCACACAGTTCGGCACAGACTATCGGATAGGTGCCCTCGCGGGTTGCCACAAAGCGCAGTTCACCGGGTTCACCGGGCAGGGCGTCCTGCTTGAGGCGAAACTGTGGTACCCAAAAGGAGTGGATTACATCCTGGGCCTCGATTTTGAGCTGCACGTCTTTGCCGACAGGAATGTGCAGTTCTCCATCGGTAATGCCCGTACCGGGATAGCGAAAAATCCAGGCAAATTGCATACCCGTCACGTTGACCGTCACATCGGGCTGATTCATCTGCACCAGGGGGCTGGCCCCAAAGCCGTAGACCTGGGTTTTAGAGTAAACGTCTTCCTCGGCCTGGGCCAGTAGAGGGCCGACGTCGATTACCGACTGCTGGGGAGCCATCGCCACCATGGCACCGTGGCCGTGGTGGCCACCAGGCGAAAAGCCGCCCATTTCTTGAAACACCACCACGCTGTACAGCCCCAAACCCACCACAATAATGCTGGGAATAGCGGTCCAGAAGGCTTCTAGGGGTAGGTTGCCCTCAATAGGTGGGCCGTCGGTGTCGTCTCCCTCGCGACGGCGAAAGCGAATCATCGAGTAGACGATCGCCCCCTGCACCACAATAAACAGAGCGGTGCCAATGGTGACCATCACGCCAAACAGGTCATCTACCAGGGGTGCCTGTTCTGAGGCTTGCACCGGCAGCAGATTGTGATTTTGCCCCACCCATAGACTTATTAGCGTAACTGCGATACCGAGAACCAGCGTCCAAAAGGGGGCAGGAATTTGTTTCATGGCTACTCTCCTGAGGAGATGTTGCGAAGGATGCAGGACTCAACCCAATGAGGCCATGCACCTGGAACTTGCGAATTAACTACCAAGGCTAAAAAATCCTTAGTCATGCCTCATTGCATGCTAAAGGGCAGATCTGGCCTGGCTTGAGAAACTTTTGTTTTGCTTCAACTCTGTTAGCAGTTCACGGCTTTTTCACGAAGTTTTGTAACCTTGTCGGTCGTTGACGGAATGCGGGTTTGGTATAGCTATGGTTTAGCACGAAGGCTGATTGTTTGGGGTTGGTTGTTTGGGACCGATTGCTTGGGTTCACCGCCAGCCGGTGTCTAGCACTGGCTGGTAGTAATAGTGCAACCGCTGCTAGGGGGTTTCAGGTGCTGGGGGCTTGGTTTCAGGAACAGTTGACTGACTTATGCCGCAGAGTCTTAGTTACTTTTTTTTGCAAATCAGGGTCTAGATGGGGGGATGGGCATTCTAAACGAAATGCTTGGGGGGTGGTCAAGTCAGTACCGCCAAAATTTTTTTGTACTAGGGAGAAACTCACCATGGACTTTTCAATGGCCTCAAGCCAGCCCGACGTTCGCAAAGAAGCCCTGGTAGCGTTGACGGCCCAGTTTGTGAGACAGGGTCACCCGCCCACCTATGCCCAGCACATGGCCACCGCCTCTATCTTTCAGGCTGACTTGGAATTGCGCAACGCCCAGTTTAGCCGCCTGATTGCCTGGCTCAAGGAGACTCACACCGATCTATATCCTGAGGCCCTCACTATTGCGGAGTCGGTGCGACAGGAGTTTGAGAAGCGCGTTACTGGCGAATTTTAAGCGACAGGGCTTTGGCGACCGCTGGGGTTAGCTTTGGGGCTCGTTCTTTGCTGTAGAGGCTGCGGGTGGTGGCTTGAGCGATTAGCGAAGCGATCCCTGCGGCGATCGCAAACGCCAGCGGCACCATCCAGTTCTACGGTTAATGTGAGGCCAAGCACTTAGGTCGTAGCCAAACCCAGGCCGAGGCCTGGCTCTACTCCTTTAGCGGTCAAATCGTCAAAAAAAAGAGTTTAGGGTTCAGGGTCCAAGGCCACTTTTACGCCTTAAATCCTGAATCCTAAACCCCTGAAGCCTACTTGTAGACCTGAAGCAGACTGTTAGCTGGCGATATACCCATGCATGGTGGCTTTGCGTCGGCGCAGATGCTTGAGGGCCTGCTGCTCTAGCTGGCGCACCCGCTCCCGGCTGATGTTCATGCGGTTGCCCACCTTGGCCAGCGACAGCTCATTGCCGTCTTCTAGGCCGTAGCGGAGGGTAATCACTTCTTTTTGCTGAGGAGTTAGCTCAGAGAGCAGGTTGCGAATATCCTGCTTGAGCGACTCCTGGGCGGTGAAGGTTTCGGGCGAAATGCCGTCGTCTTCAAGCAGCTCTTGGAGCTCGGTGTCCTGGTTGTCACCGATGCGCACATCCAGCGAAATTGGCTGCCGCGCTAGCACCAAGAACTCGCGAATTTGCTTGGGCTCTAGCTCTAGCGCCTCGCCAATTTCATTGGCATTGGGGCTGCGGCCGAGCTGCTGAGACAGCTCGCGCTGCACCCGCTTGATCTTGTTGAGCTTTTCGGTGATGTGGATGGGCAGACGGATGGTGCGGGCCTGCTGGGCAATGGCCCGGGTGATGGCCTGGCGAATCCACCAGTAGGCATAGGTTGAGAACTTGTACCCTTTGGTGGGGTCAAACTTCTCTACGCCGCGCTCTAGGCCCAGGGTGCCTTCTTGGATCAGATCCAAGAACTCCAGGTTGCGCTTTTGATACTTTTTCGCGATCGCAACCACCAAGCGCAGGTTGGCCTCAATCATCTTGCGCTTGGCCCGCTCACCCTGGCGCACAGCGTGGTTCAACGCCTCTTCGCTCAGATCAGCTGCTGCGGCCCACTCGGTTAGGGTAGGTTCTTTGCCCAACGACTCAATTAGGCTCTCTTTATGCTCTAACAGCACCATGTAAACCTGCACCTGCTTGCCAAAGATAATTTCTTCTTCGTGGGTCAGCAGGGGTACCCGACCAATCTCGTGGAGGTAGGTTCTTACAGCATCAGCACTGTAGAGGGGCTTGCTTTTTAACGTGCGAGTTTTTGTTTTAGCCATGAATTAACCTTTCCTCCACTGAATCAATGCGACAAACGCCGAAACTTGAAACCAAAAACCGAAGCAATAACAACTGACAACCAATAAAATCTGGACCCAATAGCTAAAAAAATGACGGATTCCGCAGACTGCTTTGAATCTGCCGATAGGGCTTGGGGCAAAGGCAGGTTATGCCGCACGTCACATTTGCACCCAAACGGTTTAAAACCTAGCGTCCTATAATCTTCTCAGCTGACCTTTGGCGATCAGGATTAAGTTAATCACTCGCAACGCAAGACTCTCAAAACGATGCGGCTAGGGAAAGCGATAGCGGTGGAAGCGTGATCATCAGCGCTGAGAGACCTACCTTGAACAAAACGCTGAGTCAGATCCCCAACCAAAACCCGAAGCCATTATGAGTTTACTCCTCCAGAATATAACAACTTTCTGGTTGCGTAAAGTGCTACAAGTGTAGTTGCCTGTTTGACGGCTAGGGGCATGGTTTTGTTTCCATGATTGAGAGTAACTAACTCCAGTGGGGTGGTCTGCATCGGATGTTTCAGTTCCAGGACCAGATGAACCTGCTGCAACACCGATCAGAACTTCTATATAACTTCTATATATTGACGGATTTAGAGACTCGACCCAATGGGGCTTACCCCCTGGGAAAACCGAACCTGCTCTAGAGGTTGCTCTGGGGGCTGCTCTGGGGGCTTGCGATCGCGCCACTGCCAGGGCAAGATGGCTAAAATCCCTCTAATTCACACTACTGGGGCCGTGTAGCAGGGGTGTGTCGGCGGTATGGCAACCCTATGGCAAGTTTGAAAACATACTACAAACCCGCCGCTGGTATGGCCTCAGCCCATCGACACATTCTCGCAACTTGCTGGTATCAGCTCCAAAACCCGGTAGACTCATTGAGATTATTTTCTTAATTCCTAGGCATAAGCACCCATGAACCACGGGCTAAACCACCGTCTGATCGCCCCCCGACCGGCCCCCATTGGCATCTTTGACAGCGGAGTGGGTGGCCTGACGGTACTGCGGGAAATTTACCGCCAGCTGCCCAACGAGTCGGTGCTGTACTTTGGCGATACGGCGCGGCTGCCCTACGGGTCGCGATCGCCTGAAGAAATTCTCTACTTTGTGCGACAGATCTTGACCTGGATGGCGGAGCAGGGCGTGAAGATGGTGATTATGGCCTGCAACACCAGTTCTGCCCTGGCCCTCGACCCGGTACAGGGCGAGTTTCCGTTTCCGGTGCTGGGGCTGATTCGGCCGGGGGCTCAGGCCGCCGCCCGCCAGGGCAAACGCATTGGGGTGATTGCCACCCAGGCTACCGTCACCAGCCGGGCCTATACCAATGCCATTCAAGAAATTAGCCCCACTTGCCAGGTGTGGGAGGTGGGCTGCCCCAAATTTGTCCCCATCGTTGAGCAAAACCAAATTAGAGAGCCCCAGGCCCAGCACACCGCCGCTACCTATCTGCAACCCCTAATGGCTGCCAATATCGACACCCTGGTCTACGGCTGCACCCACTACCCCCACCTGGCCCCGGTGTTAAAGTCAATTTTGCCCAGCACCATGCGGTATGTAGACCCCGCCATCTCCATGGTGGCT
>DASQNN010000148.1:0-5181 GCA_035644955.1 Nodosilinea sp.
CCGCCAATGTAGAGAAGGCGTTAAGCTACGGCCCCCTTTCATCAAGTTCTACGTTGGCATTGCCCCCGCTGCCTCTATAGATTTTTTAAGGTGGTAGCGTAATTGGTATCGGTAAAGACCTATTTTGATTTCTATCTATAAAAATCCCAGGACTATCAACGGGTGACCCTAGACCGACTCTGCCAGGCCCTCCAACAGCCCCCCAAAGACTTGGGAATAATGCCCTGTTATCAGGCATTGCGCCCTCGTTTTTACCCCCACTGGGTCGAGCACATCGACTCCACCAACCGGGCGCTGGGGGCCATGATGGCCGCTGGCGCTCCGGCGGGTACTCTAATGGTTGCCGCTACCCAGCGAGCCGGGCGGGGGCAGTGGGGGCGACAGTGGCAGTCTCCCCCCGGGGGGCTGTACCTGTCGCTGGGGCTCAAGCCCGACCTGCCGGCCTGCCGCAGCCCCTACCTCACCCTAGCTAGCGCCTGGGGTGTGGCCACCAGCTTGGCGAACCTGGGGCTGCCGGTACAGGTCAAATGGCCCAACGACTTAGTCGCAGCGGGCAAAAAGCTAGGGGGCGTGCTGGCCGAAACCCACCTAGAAGCGGGCAGGGTTCAAACCGTGGTCATTGGTTTAGGCCTAAATGGATTTAACCCAGTGCCTGCCACCGGTACCTCCATCCAGCAGCTAATTCTGCCGGAATTGGCCCCAGGTCCGCTGAATACCTTGGAGGGCCTGGCCGCGATCGCCCTCTACGGCCTCATGCAGGGGTACCTCCACTGGCAAAACCAGGGAGACGATGCCTTTCTGATCGACTACCAGGCGCGTCTGGCCAACCTAGGCCAGAGCCTGACGGTGGAGGGCAAACCGGCAGAGGTGATTGGGGTCGCCCCCTCGGGCCATCTACGGGTGCGGCTAAGGCCCACCCAGAATAATTCTCCGGCGCTCAAGACGCTGGAGCTCGAACCAGGTAAAGTAACTTTGGGCTACAATGCGTAGCGGTTGATTATGGTGAAAAGACATAACGTAGAGTCTATTCAAGTGCATAAATTCTCTGGAGTTTATCCTTCGGTAGCTTGGCTCCAGATAGCAATGCTAGTGGGAGGTATGGGCCTAACCCACAGTGGTTTAGCCATTGCCGGAACGCCTGATACCCCTGACTCGTCTGAGGAAGAGGTGCCAGTCGAAACCTCTGCAGACTATCTCAAGCCGGGGAATAGCAGTACCCATAGGGTCAGTAGCCCCCAGACTACTCTCAGTTTGCCTTCACCCGCCGCAGCGCGACCTGACTTTACGCCTCAGCGTCCGTCTGCATCAGCCGTTGTGACATCACCCCCTGCAGCGAGTTCGCCGATGTTCTCTCCGGTTCCCCCTCCACCGCCAGCCGCTATCACTATTACAATTCCGGCTACCCCTGCGGCCCCCGTCATGGCAGACAGCTTGCTAAAGCCCGCTGTCACCTCCATGGCCAGTGAAACCACACCCGAGGCCCCTGCTGCTGCGGTCAGCGCCCCTGAACCGGCTCCGCCAGTAGTTGCAACCCCGGTGGTGCCCGAAACCATTGCCGCCGACGAGGCGGTGCCCTCGGGTTATAACAGTGTCTTTATCGATCCCACAGATTACAGCCTAGGGGCAACCGAGGCCCCAACCGTTCAGCCCGGCGGGGCTCCTAACGTGGTGTTTGCAGAACGCTCTAGCGGCTGCCAGATCACCGTGGCCTCTGGGCAAACCAGCTCCAGTGCCGCCTGTACCCCCACCGCCACCTCAGCACCCCAAAGGTCTGGGACCGCCAGCGCTGGCCAGGGCGAAATTCGAGTCGGGCCGATCGCCGTCAGCTCCCAGGGTGTGCGGCTGGGCAGTACCACCGTCGTCAGCCGCGCCGCCCTCAACGAAAAGCTGCGTCCCCTCAACGTGCTGCGGCGCGGCAACGAAGAATACGTATTTCCGCTGTCGGTGCCGGCGTCGATTTCGTCGCTGTTTGGCTGGCGCATGCACCCCGTCCACCAAAGCTGGCGGTTTCACTCGGGTGCCGACCTGGCCGCTCCCCTGGGTACCCCGGTGCTGGCTACCCGAGCCGGGCGCGTTTCGGTATCCGACTTTTTGGGCGGCTACGGCCTGACGGTAATTTTGCGCCACGACGACGGCAGCTTGGAGTCTCGCTACGCCCACCTCTCCCAACTGGCGGTACAGGCGGGAGAATGGGTAGAGCAGGGCGAGGTGATTGGCCTGGTGGGCAGCACCGGCACCTCCACCGGCCCTCACCTGCACTTTGAGCTGCGCCAGCTGACCGCCGAGGGCTGGGCCGCTGTAGACCCCATTGAGGTGCTGGAGTACGGGGTTGCCAACCTGCTGCAACTGATCGATAACCCTCTGCTGGCCCTGGGTCGGGGTGCAGAAAAGGCGGCAGACGCCACCGAAGAGGCCCTGCCCACCGACTACCCCTTCCGTCCGGCTCAGCCCAATGCCAGCTAGGTGGGTTGGCCTAACCTGGCCCCCAAGGTCGCTAGGATAGCCGCCATGGGCTACATCGCCGAGCATCAGGTGCGGTTTCACGAGACCGACGGGGCCGGAGTGGTCTACTTCGCCAACGAATTGGTGATGTGCCACGCGGCCTATGAGGCATCCCTGGCGGCAGCGGGGTTGGATTTGGGCGCATTCTTTAGGGCAGAAACGGTGGCCTACCCCATCGTTCACGCCGAAATAGACTACCGCCGCCCGCTCCGGTGTGGCGATCGCGTCGAAATCCACCTCACCCCCAGCCGTCTAGACGATAGCAGCTTTGAAATTAAGTATCAGGTCAAGCTTGAGGCGGCGGTAGCGGCCCAGGCGGTGACCCGCCACGTCTGCATCGAGGTGGCCAACCGTCGCCGCTGTGCCCTGCCCGCCGAGATGGAGCATTGGCTCACCTGCTGGAGCGACCGGCCCCCCCATCCCCAGGAGAGCCAGTAATGGAAGGGAGCTGGCAGGAGTGGCTGTTTGTGGGGGGCTATGTGGGGTTTTTGGTGGCGATCGCCGTCATCGTCCTCACCACTCCCCCCCAGCGGTAGTTCCTAAGTTACTGAAGAGTGGACAGCCGGGACGGCTATCCCACAAGAATTCTCCTAGAGGCTGCCAAGACTCGAATGACTACCCGGCTGTAGGTGGACTCTGGCCTGATTGGTTGGGGCACCGTCTACAATTGCCCCCGACCAATCGGTTGAGAGCCCAGGGGCAAAGCCAGGGCAGTGAACCGCATCGACTTGTGGGTTACCCGCAGGAATACCCGAATTTTGTAAGCAACTCTTAAAGGTGGCCGTGTTGTTTCCGTAAATTCGCGGTGGTACTCTCCCCTACATCGCTTCAGGTTCGATAGTCTTGTTACATGCGCTTAGAGGGCGGCTAGTTTTAACTTAAACGTCAGATAGGCGTCTCCTGATGGGGTTTCCCCCGGCTTCGGTCGGGGGTTTTTATTTGGGGGCCGATCGCTATTACAGAAGTCGTAGCTAATATAGCGATCGCCATGCACCAGGGCATTCCCCTCCAGCGGCTAGAGCGGGTGCCAACCCTGTCTCACCGCCATGCAGCGATGGTTCTTTTCATGGCAGACACTTGGCAGCAGCAGCGCTGGCACCAGGGCACCTGGCGACGCGACTGGGCCGAAAATTGGGTTAACTGGCGGCGATCGCGGCGGCGCCAGTGGTAGGTAAGCAAGACCTAACAGACCGCTTGCACCGCCCATCTCATCGTAAAGGCGATGGCGATTACGCTAGAGGTCTTTTACAACCACCCTCCAGCTCACTCCCTGGCGCCCGTTACTCTCAATACGATCCCAGTAGAAGAGCCCATCCCGTCCGCGGATGGGAATTAGCCAATTGGTGGTTGCTGCTCACCACCCTGCAGATGATCATCAATCATTCAGGCTAGTCAGCCTTGCCATCGCAAAACCTGTGCTACTCTTAAAAATAACGAGCGCTCAGTTAAAAACAAATGCCTAAGGTTGTCGATCACGATCAGTACCGCAAAGAGCTGCTGCACCAGTGCTTTGACCTGTTTGCCGACCACGGCTACGCCACCCTCACCACCCGCCAGATTGCCAAGGCACTGGGTGTTTCCACCGGCACGCTGTACTACTACTTCCCCAGTAAGGAAGATCTGTTTATGCAGCTAATCGAAGAGCGGGCCACCCAGGATTTGCTGCGCGCCAGTGCTGAGATCGAAGGGTTGAGCAGCCTGCGGGAGCGCATTCTGGCCCTGGCCAATTTTCTAGAAACCAACGAAGACTACTTCATCAAGCAAACTCTGCTGATGATGGATTTTTACCAGCAGGCGGGGGTGGGGCCATCGCGGGTGAATGAGGCGGTGCAGCGGGTAAGTGTGCGATCGCGCGATGAGATCATGGCCGCCCTCCAAATCGACAACCCGCAGTTGGCCATCCACGTGCTCTGCCTGTTTGACGGCCTAATCTCCGAGCGCATGATCAACCCCGAGATGGTGTGCTATCGCCAGCAGGGCGAGCTGTTGGCCGACCTGCTCACCGCCTACCTGGAGAAATCCTCTGGAGGGCAGCCGTGAGCTTGAAACTCTTTGCGGTATGGCTGCGCTACGGTCGCCGCCAGCTCCATCTCTGGTTGGTTTTGACGATTGCCGCCTGGCAACTGCTGGTGCAGTGCGGGGTCGAACGAGACCGCGCCGCCATTCGCTGGATGGCCACCGCCGTCAAAATCGACGGCGCTAAGTTGACCGAGTTTCTCAACGATTTGATCTGGTGAACCAATGCAAACCCTAACCCTAAAAACCCTAAAACCGACCCAGTTCGATGCCGCCACCGAGCTGCTGGGCGAGGCCTTTGCCAACGATCCGATGTTTAACTACCTGGTGCCCGCCGACGTCGGCGATCGCCTAAACCTAATGGCCTATCTGTTTCGCCTGCTGCTCATGGGCGGGGCGGGCGGTGGCCACAGCTATTGCCTGGTAGATGACGACACCCAGGCGCTTAAAGGCGTCAGCATTTGGATGCCGCCGGGGCAGTCAATTGGTCTTGTCGATCTGCTGCGGGCGGGGTTGTATGAGCTGCCCTTTCGTCTGCCCTGGCAGTATCTAACCCGTTGGCAGGCGGCCCTTGCCCTCGACCACTACCATCGCCAGGCCATGCCCATGCCCCACTGGTATCTGATGCTGCTGGCGGTTGGCCCCCGCTACCAGCGCCAGGGC
>DASQNN010000149.1:0-1610 GCA_035644955.1 Nodosilinea sp.
ATTTTTTGCCGCAGCTGGTTGAGAAAGATCACCGTACAGTGCGATTTGCCAATGCTGCCGGTGATCTTTCTCAGCGCCTGGCTCATGAGGCGGGCCTGAAGACCGACGTGGGTATCGCCCATTTCGCCTTCAATTTCAGCGCGGGGCACCAGAGCCGCCACCGAGTCTATTACCACCACATCAACGGCTGCCGATCGCACCAGCTGATCCACCACTTCCAGCCCCATTTCGCCCGTGTCGGGCTGCGATACCAGCAGCTCGTCGATGTTGACCCCCAGGGCCTTGGCATAGACCGGGTCGAGGGCGTGCTCGGCATCGACAAAGGCGGCTACCCCACCGGCCTTCTGTACCTCTGCTAGGGCGTGGAGGGCGACAGTGGTTTTACCAGAGCTTTCGGGGCCATAGATCTCAATCACGCGGCCCTTGGGCAGGCCGCCTCCCAGGGCGAGGTCGAGGGTCAGCGCTCCGGTGGGGATCGTTTCGACCGTCATGCGGCTGGCTTCTCCCAGGCGCATGATCGCGCCTTTGCCAAAGTTACGCTCAATCTGGCTGAGCACCATGGTGAGGGCTTTTTGCTTTTCAGTGACTTCGTTGTTTTTAGATGCCATAGCTGCCTGGGGAGTGACTCAAAGTTACGGGCAAGGTTGCGGGCGGATGCGTCTGGAAGTGTCGGGGGTTGGTGGGCCTGGGGCAGTGGCCCGAACGATGACCTCTAGTAAACCCCACTTCAGCCCAGAAGTGTAGTCGCTTTGGGGAAAAGGCCTGAACCTAAGCTACACAGAGTTATCTCACAAAAGAATGTTGCCGGCGCTCAATTAGTATAGTACGCTTGAACCAAATTGCATAGTCTACAGTAGGTAGGCTTGAGAAAGTTTTGATGGCTTCTCAGCTGCTGGGCGGGCTAGGTAAGGGCAGGGTCGGGCATGGGTTGGTACAGGGCTGAAGGGGTCGCTACCGATGGATATAGGGCCGATGGATACAGGTCGTTTGATTCATGTTTCGGTATTTCCGGGCTGGGTGGCGGGGGTGACCTACCACCAGGGGGTGGGCTACCGCTGCTGGGTGATCAATCCAGAGATGGCGGTGCTGAACGATGGCGAAGTTTACCCCAGTAGCGAGGGCGCGATCGCGGCGGGGCGGCTCTTTATTCATCACTCCCTTGGGGCCGAGCCCGATCGCGGCAGTAGGGGATCATCAGCAGGTGTCCGGGGTTGCCGGATAACTCTGCTGGAGTAACGCCCATGGAATACGTTCTGGCCCAGGTGGGGGTGGCGGTATTTGCCATCTCTGGGGTGCTATCGGCGGCCCGCCAGCGCCTCGATATCTTTAGCATTGTGGTGGTGGGGCTACTGACGGCGATCGGCGGCGGCACCCTGCGGGACGTAATTCTCGATGTGCCGGTATTTTGGCTGGAGGATCTGACGGCCTTTTGGGTGGCCATAGGAGCTTCCTTTGCCACGTTTCTGGGAATTCGCCTAATTCTCAAGCTGCCGCTGCGATTGCTGTCGTATTTAGATGCCATGGGGGTGGCGCTGTTTGCGGTGCAGGCGATCGACAAAACCCTGGCCTTTGGGCATCCGGCGGCGGTGGCGGTGGTAATGGGTCTGATT
>DASQNN010000150.1:0-20346 GCA_035644955.1 Nodosilinea sp.
CCGGCAATCTGCTGGTTGAGGTCGGTTAGCCGCTGGCGCTGCTGGGGCAGACTGCCTCCCAGCTGGTCGGCTTCCGATTTTAGGGTGCTGTAGGTGGTTTCAAGGGTGGCGGCGGCTTCGGGGTCAAAGCTAGCGAGGGCCGCCTGGTAGGTGGTTTCCAGTTCGGCCTGCTGCTGCTGTGCCTGGGCCAGGTCAGTCTGGGCGGTGGCTAGCTCGGCCTCGAACTGGTTGTACTGGTTGGCCTGCTGCTGGTTTTGTAGGTATACTCCATAGCCGGCCTGGTGCTGGGCGCGATCGCTCTGGGTCTTTGCCAACCGCTGGTCAAGGTCGGCAAAGGTCTCTAGCTGGTCGGCTAGGGTCTGCATCTGCTGGTCGAGGTCAGCCAGGGCGGCAGCCTGGGTCTGGTGAGCCTGCTCCACCCGAGCTTTATCCTGGAGGGTGCGCTCTAAAATCTGGCTTTTTTCTCGCGGTCGGCCCAGGGTGTCGAGCTCACTTTCGACGGCGGCCAGGGCGGCTGCAACTTCTGTCTGTCGGAGCAACTGCTGGCTCAGGGTATCGAGCTGGGCTGTGAGCTCTGCCTGCGTTTGCTGAATTTGCTCAATTTGAAGGGTTATGCTGCCCAGCTGGCCAAGCTCGGCCTGCCAGCCGTAGCGCTGCTTCAGGTCGCCTTCCACCGTTTTGAGCGCTGCCCTGAGCGCCGGTTCGTCGGTTTGGTCGGCCAGGTCTTGCAAAATCGCCTCTAGCGCCGTCAACAACGAGTCGTGCAGGGCAGCGGTACCCTGCAAAACCTGCTCTAGGCGCTCTAGGGTTTGGCCTGAGAGCAGCGGTAGGCTGGTGGCTAGGGTCGCTAAGTCCTGCAGCACGGCCTCAATCTCGGTTTGCTGGGTTTGCCCCTGGCGCTGGCTAACCGCAACCAGAGCGCTAATTTCGGCCTCGAACTGGCGGGCGGCGGCCATGCGGCTGAGCTGCTGCTGCAGGCGATCGCGCTGGTCTTCTAGCGGTCCTATATCGTCAACTTTGTACTGGAGGGCGCTCAGGCGATCGCGGGTCTGCACCGCCTGGGCCAGCTGCTGAGTCAGCTGGCCGTGCTGAGCCTGGACCTGCTGCCGCTGCCGCTGCCACTGCTGGTACTCCTCTAGCTGCTGCTGAATCTCCTGCCGCCGGTCTTCTAGGTTTACCTGGACTGCAATCTGGGGTTGCAGCCGGGCCAGCTCTGCCTCAGTCGCCGCAAACGACTCTAGCTGGGTTTGCCAGCGGGCCAGCTCTACCTGCTTTTGGGCCTGGGTCTTTTGCTGGGTTTGGTACTCGTGCTGGAGGGCCTGGCGCTGGCGCTGCTCCTGGGCCAAAGCCTGTAGCAGTTGCTCGGCCCCCTGGTAGCCCTCGTAGGCTGCTCGATTGGCCTGACACAGGGCGATCGCCTGCTCGGCCTGCTGCACCGACTGCTGTAGCCGGGTGAGCCCCACCCGTTTGGCTTCTAGCTGATGCCCCAAGCTCTGCCGCTGGTTGGCCAGCGTCTGCACCTGCTGGGCCTGGGCTTTGAGGCTGTCGCGCTGGGTTTGCAGCGTGGTCAGGGTGGCGATCAGGGTTTGCAGGCGTTGCTCGTTAGCGGCAATCTCCTGCTGTAGGGCCTGCTGCCGCTGATGCAGGTCATCCCAGAAGGCTAGCGTATTGTCGTACTGGGCAATTTCGGCTTTGGTGGCCTCCGCCTGGTCTTCGGCGTAGCGGCGCAGGGTGTTCATCTGCTTAAAGGCCAGCTTGTAATCTTCGACCTTGAGGATGGCGTCAAAAACGGCCTTGCGGTGCTCAGCGGGCTGCAAAAAGTCGGCGGTAAAGGTGCCCTGGGGCACCCCCAGGGTGCGGGCAAATAGCTGGGCCAGGTTGGTGGTGGGGCCGACCCCCAGGTGCTGGCGCAGCCAGGGCAGCACCTCGTCTTTGATCCGGGTGTAGGGCAGGCGTTCGTTGAGCTGAGGATCAAACAGGGCATAACCCCGCTGGGTGCAGCGCTGCACCTGGTAGGTGCGGCCATCGTAGTTGGAGGTGAAGGCTACTGTCACCTGGGCACTGCCGCTGCCGTTGCGAATCAGGTCTTCTTTGGCGTAGTCGCCCTGGTAGCTAAAAAGCACCCAGGCGATCGCCTCTAAAATGCTGGTCTTACCGGCTCCGTTTTCGCCACAGATGGCGTTGGTACCGGGCTGAAACTCGAAGTAGCGATCGCGGTGGGTTTTAAAGTTTTGCAGCGCCACCGACAAAATTTGCATACTCCGTTCCATCGCTCCAGGCCACGAAGACTAGGATAGCTTTCTTTCCTGGGGCTAGGGGTGCAGACCTAAACCCAGAACCAAACCCAGAACGGCTAGTCGTCGCGGGCGGCGGTGGAGGTAAAGCACACCGGCTGGGCCTCGGTGCGGGTGCACCAAATTTGAATCACCACCAACGGGTCCTCCGGGGAAACCCACCACGCCTCGAGTTTGACCACCTGGTTAGCCGACGGCAGCTCGGCGCTTGAAGCGTTGGCGGGCGGCTCAACTGTGGCTGGGGCAAGGTGGGGGGTGCTGGCGAGCCCCTGGGCTGCCAGGGTTAGGGCGGCCTGGAGCTGCGGTGCGGATTGCCGATGGGCTTGGGCGGGCTGACTTGGAAGCTTTGGGGCTACGGTCAGCAGATCGGTACGCGCTACCCCCGCCTGGGGCGACCCGATCGCGGCGGGTTCGGGTCCATCTGGCTTGGGTGCAATTGGTTTTGGGTTCGCCAAAATAAAGGAGGGCGTGATGTCACTGACGGTAGGCCCAGGGGTCTTTGCTAAAGACTGGTTGATCTCTGGCTGGGTAAGGTAGCTGTGGCCATAGGCGGTGACCATGCCGGTGGCCATACTGAGGGGAATGAGCAGCCGCACCAAGTGGCGCTGGCGACAGCAGCGTTTGGCATGGCGATCGCAGGCATCGAGATAGCCCATGGCCAGCACCGAGAGCTGTTCGCCGTGCACCTGCCGAAAGCTCTTGGCCTCGTTGAGGCGGGTTTTGGTCAAAAAATAGTCGGGATGGTTGGGCTGGTGCTGCTGGTTCCACTCCTGGGCGGCGACCTCAATCGCCCGCTGCTGCCGTACCGTGGGCCTCTGGTGCTGCAACCACTGCTGCAGAAGGGGCCAGTTGCGAATCAGCGCCTCGTGGGCAATGTCAAAGGAGGCCGTGCGGGCGGCTGTAGCCCGACCGCTGACCGGCAACCTGCCTGTTAGCGGCGGTTGGCTATCCTCTGACCCAACCGGCGTCAACGGCAAGGAATCGGCTCCAGCCCAGGATGCTCCCGAGGGCAGCAGCCCAGCCGATGGCGTTCCCGCCTGGGAGGAGCCGGAGGCAGACCAGCCAGCGGGTCGCCACCCCGGCACGGCGATCGCGGTGGTTGGGGTGCTGGGGTCTGGCCCCTCGGCCTGGGCTACCACCAGGCGGGCGGCTAGCAGCTTGTCTAGGGTGGCCACGACTGCGGCCTCGGGCATAGCGGTGGTAATCAGCTCGGGCAGAGCGACTGGGCGACGGGTGGCGGTGGCTCCCTCGCCCAGGTCGCAGAGGCTCAAAAAAATACGCTGGACGATCGCTTGCTCGGGCTCCGACAGACTTTGATAAAAGTCGCTGCCCCGCTGGTTGAGCAACTGGCGAATGCCGCCCATCTCGGCGTAGGTGGCCAGGGTGAGGCGCGGCGGTTCGGGGGCGTTGGGGGTGCTTTCTCGCCGCAACCACAGCTCTTTCAAGACAGTTTGTAGCAGGGCCAAATCGGCGGGCGCGCTGACCAGGTCGAGCAGTAGGGTGTACACCAGGTTGGCATCGTAGCGCAGCCCCACCTTTTCTAGGGGGCCAACGATGGTGGCCTTGAGCTGGTTGTAGGACATGGCCGGCACGGTCAAGCTGTGGGCGGCAACCAGGGCCGCAAAAGCCGGAACCTCGGCCAAATTTGCCCGATGGTGGGCGCGCAGACCCAGCACCAGATGCAGCGGCAGGTGCGCGTGCTCAACCGCTGCCGTCAGGCAGTCGATCACCAGACCACGCTCGCGATCGCCGCTAGAGCCAAAGGGTAGCAGCGTCTCAACCTGATCTAGCACTAGCACCAGGCGAGCCTTGGGGCCGCGTTCGCCGGCTAGGGCCTGCACCAGCTGGCAAAACCCCTCAGGCCCCTGCTGCAAAAACGACTCGGCCCGGCGCAGCTGCTCAGCCCGAAGTAGGCCCGCCGCTCCAGGGTCGACAAACAGTTCGGCGAGGCTGGCCAGGGGCGAAGTCTTCAGGGCCAGGTAGCGTACATCCCAGACCGTGGCGCTGTCATCGTGGGACAGCCGAGGTATCAGCCCGGCCCGCAGCAGCGAGGTTTTGCCCACTCCCGAAGCGCCCATCAGCACGCACAGCCGCGATGACTTCACCTGCGAGGTCAGGGTTTGAACGATGTCGTCGCGGCCAAAAAAAAGATCTCTGTGGGCCTCCTCAAAGGGGGCGGCCCCAGGGAAGGGGCAAAAACCGTAGCGCAGCTTTTGCAGGCGCTCTAGCAGCGGCGGTGGCCCATTCTGCTCCGGAGCGATGAGGCCCGACATGCGGGTGAGCACAATTTCGCCGCCAGAGCTTTCAAACAGGGGTTGCTGAAGCTCGCCCTTAAGCTTTCGGTTGACGGCATCGGTCAGGGAGTGACCGTTGACGATGCCGCCCTTCACCTTATAGGGGTTGAGCCCTGACAGTAGCGCCTGGGTGAAGACACTGTGGCTGCTATTCAGCGATTCGTAGGCGGCCTCGTATTCCCGGGCGGCGGCCATAAACAGGCGATCGGTACCCGCGCGCGCGCCGGGGTCAGCCTCTAGCATGTTGAAAAACTCGCCACTGTTGCAGCAGTCGAGCAAAATGACCCGCTGGCGCACGGGGCTCTCTTGCAGCAGCCGCCGCAGCCAGTGCAGCGACAGCCCGTAGTTCCCGGCCGCTGGGTTGGCGTCGCTGGTGGCCAGGTAGCCCTCTTGAATACCCGCCTGGCGCTGAAGACCGTGGCCCGAGTAATAGAAAATAGCGGTTTGCGGAATAGTTTTGCCCGCTGGTTTAAACAGCTTAATTAAGGCTTCTTCCAGTACAGAAGTGGTGACTGGGCCGCGCGGGCTTACCCCTGGCTTTTGGTGAATAATGGCCTCTGGCAGTCGCACCACGCGGCATTCCCCGAAGCTCTCTAAACACCGCGCTACCGACTCGGCATCCTGGGCCGGTGCTTGCAGCTCAGGCAGGTATTGATAGGCATTAATTCCGACAACAAGCGCATCCCGTGACATTTTCTTCACACCCTGTGTTGGCGTTTTCTAAATCTGGTTGAATGACCGATCGCAGTAAAAACTTGCGGTTTTAGTCATTGCTTCCGGTGAGATTTTTAGTGACTCAGTCATGAAAAATCGCAAAAGGCCAAAATTTCAAACTGAGTGCTTACGCCTCGTTAAATGAAGTTTATCGAAGTGCTTAAAATCTTTTAAGAGGGGTTTGACCCCTAAATAAAGACTGGCTGCAAGTCCATTTTTTTTGAAAGTGAAATAAGTCCGTATATTTACGCAAATCGTCTAGCTTTATGGGCTAGAGGCTGGCGATCGCAACCGAGAAACCCGCAGAAAACACGGCGTTACTTCGAGAAAAGAAGCCGAACTAAGACAATTCTCCGTGACCTTGCGGAAGTACAGAGTTACTTGCGCGATCTGGCCGAATTCGATAATTTGTCTTCAGCGATCGCAGGCAGGATAGCCATTTGTCGCTCTGTGGTCTGGGGCAACGGCTGAGGCAGCTGTTTTAAAGAAATGGCGTTTTGCAATGGGGCAATTGCCTTTTTAAGGAGCTACTGGGCGACGATTTTGACACAGTTGCGCTACCAATAGCCGAATGGCGGAGGGTATGACTCCATATCTAGAACAGCCTCTAGAACAGCGTCAGGACGGAGCCTGTGATTTTGCCGCAACTGTTGCCTTTGTCAATCGCCTGGTCGAACTCGCTGACCGTCTGGGGCACCATCCCGATTGAGCGATCGACTACAACCGCCTGCCCATTTGTCTGACCACCCACGATGCCGGTGGCTTATTCAGCCTAGCCCTTGCCCTGGCCCACGAGATTGCGGCCCTGCCCCTTGGGCGCTGTCAGCCGCCCACTACCCCATAACCCCGCTTCATGCCCCCCAGTTCCCTGGCCAGGTGGTGACCAAAAACACGATCAGGCTGATGAGGGCAAGAATGCCCTGCAAGATGTTGCCGACCAGGGTGCCAACCACAATGGCCAGACCCACCTTGGCCGACTGTTTAATGCGCTGGAGCAGCTTGAGCTCGCGGCGGTGCAAAAATTCGCCGGTAAACGCCCCCAGTACGGTGCCCAGCAGCAGCCCCAGCAGGGGAATGCCCGTTGGCAACAGGGGCAGCAGGCCAAACAGGCCAAAGAACATGCCGATAAAGGCTCCAGTTTGGCCCCAGTTGCTGGCCCCTACTCGCTGGGCGCTCAGCACCCCGGCCAGGTAGTCAATGGCAATGCTGAGGAGAAGGGCCGCGATCGCCACGCCCAAGGCCCACTTGAGCCCAGCAAACCCTACCACCAGGCCCCACACGACAATGGCCCCCACAATGAGGGTGATGCCGGGCAGGGCGGGCACGACGGCCCCCACCACCCCCACCGCCATAACCAGCACAAGCACCCAGTAGAGGGATAGGTGCCAGACGGCCGGAGCGTTAATAGCCGTAGGAACCTGGGCGGGTAGGCCAGCGACACTGTGGCCGATCGCCACCAGGGAGCCGCTAATGCCGTGCACCAGTCCAGCCATCCACTGGCTCACCTGCTGGTAAAGCTCAGACATGCCCTGGGGCAGGGCGGGGGCAAGGGCCAAGAAAGCAGCCATGCAGAAAACCTAGGGTAAACACCGCAACCCGGGGACAGGGTGCTGGGACGTGATTGTAAGTCTAAAGCCGATCATAGCCAAACCTAGGGGTGGGGCGTTGCTGGATATAGGTATGAATCAAAACTGCAACGTCTCTCGTAGGGGCAAACGGCCATAAAGCCGCTGGCTTGGCTTCGCCTATGCCCTTACCCAAATTCATGCTTCAATTCAGCAACACCGAGGGGGGAGATGGGCAGCGATCCCGATTGTCACATCTATCTTTTATATAGCGCTAACGACATCCCTAACGGCATCTATTCATGGCGGTCATAGGCGGGTATCACCGCCATGGTTAGGACTGTCGGCCTGGGGGCGTTAAAGTTGTTAGGCTCTGGTAAACCCAACCCATCGCCTGATTCCATTACCTCAGGAGTGCCCCTTGTCGCCTAAGTCACTGCCCAAGCTATCAGGGTTCAACCCCCCAGCCTCCACCCTGGTGATTGCCGCCATGGCCTCGACCCAGCTGGGCTCGACCCTGGCTAAAAGCCTGTTTAGCCAGGTGGGGCCGCTGGGCATGGTGCTGCTGCGGGTGGGGCTATCGGCCCTGGTGCTGGTGGCCTGGTGTCGCCCCCGCTGGCGAGGCCACCGCCCCGCCGACTACCGTTTACTGGTAGGGTTTGGGCTATCGCTGGCGGTGATGAATGCACTGTTCTACTGCGCGATCGCCCGCATTCCCATCGGCGTTGCGGTGGCGTTAGAGTTTTCTGGCCCGCTGACGGTGGCGCTGCTGCACTCGCGCCGCTGGCTCGACGGGCTGTGGGTAGCCCTAGCGGCGGTGGGCATTGTGCTGCTGTCGCCTCTCAACACGCCGGCCCTAGACAGCTTGGGGGTGGTGCTGGCACTGCTGGCCGGGGTGGCCTGGGGCAGCTACATTGTGCTCTCGTCTCGCATGGGGCAGGCCTTTCGCGGGGGCGAGGGGCTGGCGCTGTCGATGGCGGTGGGGGCGCTGCTGCTGCTGCCGGTGGGGGTGCTGGCAGAGGGGTTGGTGCTGCTGTCGCCGCAAATTTTGCTGCTGGGGCTGGGGGTGGCGCTGCTGGCCTCTACTCTGCCCTACTCGCTGGAAATGTCGGCCCTGCGGCGCATGCCGGTAAACGTGTTTGGCGTGCTGATGAGTTTAGAACCCGCGATCGCGGCGGTAATCAGCTTTCTGTGGCTGGGTGAAACCCTCACCTGGGGCATGGTTGGGGCGATCGCCCTGGTGATGGTGGCTGCTGTTGGGGCCTCGCTGTTTCAGCGCCGCCTGGCGGCACCTCCCGTCGACGCCCTTTGACCAACTGCCTGTCGCCAGCCATTACCGTAGGGAATCGGTCGCGGCGGTGCTGAAGTTAAGGTTGTGCCCTTTTGCCTAGGCCATTCGGCTAGGTGGGCATGCTTGGACTGAGCACAGTTCCAAGCCCTAGCACCGCACCACAGGAGATTACCATGGCAAACCGGAGTCGATGTCGATCTGCTCACCGCCTTGCCCCCATTTTGGTCGGGGCAGCTAGCGCCACCCTGATGCTGGGGCCGGGAGTGCTGCCAGGGACTGCGCCGCTGCTGGGGGTGCGCTCGCCCGCCGCGATCGCCCAGACCGCTCCCGCGCCGCTGCTGGCCCAGGCCCGAACCGGCTACCCCCAGCGTCAAGATATTGTCAATGACTACGGCGGCATACTGCTACCTGCAGATGCAGCCCAGCTGCGCGAGTCGCTGGCACAGTTTAAAGCAGACACTGGCATCGAGGTGGTGGTGGTGACGGTGGCGTCGACCAAGGACTATGAGACCGGCGATCGCAGTTTTGAGGCTTTTGCCACCAGTCTGTTTAACACCTGGGGCATTGGCGATGCCCAGCGCGACGACGGGGTGCTGGTGCTGTTTTCGGAGGGCGATCGCTCCGTCCGCATTGAGCTGGGTCAGGGCTACAGCCGCGCCTACGACGCCCGCATGCAAATGGTGATCGACGAGTACATGCTGCCCCGCTTTCGATCGTCTGAATACAGCGCTGGGCTGTCTGCCGGCACCCAAGCGGTGCTGCGCGAACTCACCGGCCCACCCCCCTCAGAGGCAGAGGATGTGCCCCTGTCTGGCTCGAGCTTGTTGGTCATGGGTGGGGGGCTCACGGTGCTGGGGCTGGGGGGAATTGTCGGGGGCAAAAAAGCCTTTGACTTTTGGCGACCCAAGTGCGACGCTTGCCAGGTGCGCATGACTGCTCTAAGCCAAGAAGACGCCCAGGTTCACCTCGATGCTGGGCAGCGGCTAGAGCTGGAGCTGGGGTCTGTAAACCACAGCGTGTTGGAGTGCCCCCAGTGCCATCAGTACCTAAAGCGACGCTTTCCTAGTTTTGGCAGCTACAGCGACTGCCCGAGCTGCCACTATAAAACCCTAGAGGTTTTGAGCCAAACGACCCAGCGGGCGCCAACCTACCAATCATCCGGGGAGGCGGTGTCGGATCGCAGCTGCCGCCACTGCAACCACACTGACCAGATCACCATTATTTTGCCGCGCCTTGAACGCCGCGAGAGTTCATCATCCAGCAGTAGTTCGTCGTCGGGGGGCGGGTCGTCGTCTGGGGGTGGGGCCAGCGGCAGCTGGTAACTGATGACCCGTTTTGGCGTCGCTGGATACGGGTATGAATCAAAACTGCAACGTCTCTCGTAGGGGCAAACGGCCATAAAGCCACTAGCTTGACTTCGCCTATGCCCGTACCTAAATTCATGCTTCAATTCAGCAACACCCCGTTTTTGGGGCTGTCGATGGTGCATTGATGGTCTGTCGGTCAATTGCAAAGAAAGCCCGTGGTGGGGATCAACCGCCCGCATTCCATGGAACACTGGGACATGTAGCGGCGCCCGGATTGTCTCACGTTGGCCGGTCGACCCATGGTCTACGCTGGGGATGCGATCGGGCTCACAATCACCTTGCGCAAACTGCCGTCTTGTGAAAACTGGCTTGATTGTGGTTTGCCCCACCGAGGCGGTGACCAAGGGCGCTCGATACACAGGGAATGCATTCTTACCATCGGCTATGAGTCTTTGTATCAACCCGGGTTGTCGTCAGCCTAACCATTCCGATAACGGGGGCAGACCCACCTGCGCGGCCTGCGGGTCTGCCCTGGTGCTACAGGGCCGCTACCGAGTGATGCGCTTAATTAGCAGTGACAGCGGCTTTGGCCGAGTGTACGAGGCCTACGAGCGCAACGTGCCCAAAATTCTCAAGGTACTCAAGGAGGGCTACAACACCAACGACAAGGTGGTGGAGCTGTTTCGCCGCGAGGCTCAGGTGCTGAGCCAGCTCAACCACCCCGGTGTACCTCGCATAGAGACCGAGGGCTATTTTCTCTACTACCCGGCAGACAGCGCTGAGCCATCCCACTGCCTGGTGATGGAGAAGATCGAAGGCCCCAACCTAAAGCAGTGGATGGTGCAGCAGGGCAACCACCCGATCAGCGAAAAGCAGGCCATGCTGTGGCTGACGCAGCTGACCGATGTGCTCGACCTGGTGCACCAGCATAACTACTTTCACCGCGACATCAAGCCCGAAAATATTATGCTGCGCCCCTCCGGGCAGCTGGTGCTGGTGGACTTTGGCGCGGCCCGCGAGATGACTCATACCTACATGGCCAACCTGGGCGACAGCGGCATTACCACCGTTAGTTCGGCGGGCTACACGCCGCCGGAGCAGGAGCAGGGCCAGGCGGTACCCCAGTCTGACTTTTACGCCCTGGGCCGCACCCTCATTTATCTGATCACCGCCAAGTTGCCTAACGATGCAACCATTTACAACTCGCGCACCAATGCCTTTACGTGGCGGCCCCTGGCCCCGCAGATCTCTGCTCCCCTAGCCGATTTAATCGATGATCTGATTGCCCCGGCGGCGGTTCTTCGCCCCCAGACGACGGCGGTGATTTTAGAGCGCTTGGCCCAGGTGCGATCGCGCCAGGTTTCTGCCCTGCCCCGCTCGGTCGGTGCCGCTGCCCCAGCGACCTGGCCCATGACTACCCTCAACCCCCACGAAGCCCAGACCCTATCGGAACCCTCGCGCAGCTTTTTGCCCCCCTGGTTTGACCAGCGCCCCTGGCTGCTGGCGGGGCTGACGGGGCTGGCCCTGGCGGTGCCCCTGGGCTGGTATGCGCTGACGCGATCGCCCGGCAACCCTGGCTCAACAACGGAGTTCGCCACGGCGCTGCCCCAGGCAACGGTGCGATCGCTCGGTACCTTATCCGGCCATGGGGCCGATATCCAAGACCTGCTGTTGCTCAAAGATGGCCGCACCCTGGTAACCGGCAGCACCGACAACACCGTGCGCTTTTGGGATTTAGACACCCAGCGCCCGCTCAGAACCCTGAGCGACCACACCAACGTGGTCAAAGCCCTAGCCATGACCACTGACCAGGAAATTTTGATTACCGCTGGCGACGATCGCACCATTCGGTTTTGGGCGATGGGCGATGGTCAGCCCCTCGTCACCCTGACCAATGCCCACTCGGTACCGATCAAGGCTTTAGAAGTCAGCAATAGCGGCAAACTTCTGGTCAGCGCCGACAGCGACGGCACCATTCATCTCTGGAACCTGGTTTCCTCCGACGGCGGCATTGACCCCCAGCACCTGACTACAACGGGCTCTAGCCGCACCCTCCAGGCCGATGGCACCATCAACGACTTACGCTTCACCCGCGACGACAGCTACCTGGTCAGCGGCGGCAAAAGCCTTCACGTTTGGGATATGAACAATCTGGATCAGCCCGCCACCCTCAAAGGCCATGAGCCATTGACCTTTGTCAATCGCCTCGACATTAGCGACGACAACCGCTTTTTGGTCAGCGCCTCTAGCGACAAAACCGTGCGCCTGTGGAACTTGGCCGATCAAACCCTCTACGCCACCCTGCCGGGCCACCAAAGCTATGTCAACGATGTCAGAATCGACGGTCCCCGGTTGTGGAGCTCTGACGCCAACAACACCATTTTGGTGTGGGATCTAAACCAGCAGGACTACATACAAACCATTACTGGCTTCAACACCGACATCTGGCGCTTTGCGGTTCAGCCCAATGGGCACATTGTCACCGTTGGTGGCACAGAGCACACCCTGGGGCTGTGGGCATTGGAGGGCAAGAATTGATTGGAACCGGGCAGCGGGAATCGAAAGCATTGGGTTAGGGGCAGTCGCTCTGCCCTAACCCTCCACTACTCTGCCTCCAGCGATCGCTTCCCCCGCTAGGGAGCCGCCGCGATCACCTTGCGGTGGTGGATGTCAAAGCGATCGCCATGGGCCAGCAGGTGCAGCCGCAGCCCGTGAATGCTGAGGGGGTCGGCGGCCGAAATGTCGGGCTCGTTGGTGTGGGTCATATCGCCGGGGTCGACCACGGCAATCACCCCTTTGCCAATCACCCTAAAGCTGCCGTCGCCCTCAAACAGGGCGCAGGTGTCTTCGTCAATGCCCAAACCCAGGCGGTTGGGCTGCATGGCCATGGCGCTAATCAGGCGAGCCATGCGGTTGCGGTTGTGGAAGTGCTGGTCGACAATCACCTCGGGCACAAAGCCCAGACCAATGGCCATATCGACCAGCGATCGGTTGGGCGACTCGCCGCTGCCGCCCCCGGCGATCATGTGGTGGCCCATGACGGCGGCCCCGGCGCTGGTGCCCCCCAGGGTAAGCTCACCCAGCTGCGCCCGCTGGCGAATGCTATCAATCAGGGGGGTGTCGGCCAGCAGCCCACACAGCCGCACCTGGTCACCGCCGGTAATAAACACGCCGGTGCAGGGCTCAGCAGCCGTTTTCCAGGCGGGGTCTTCGCCCTGGGCGCGATCGCGGATATCCATCACCACCGTCTCTGGGGCACCCATCTCCGCAAAAATTTGCTGGTAGCGGCCCGAAATGGCCTCTGGGTCTCGCGACGCACAGGGAATAATGCCAATGCAAGCCGCTGTCCCCCCAGACCGCTCGAAAAAGGTGTGCAGAATTTCTTTACCGTGGACTTTATCTTCTGCGCCGCCGATGGCGAGAATGGCATGGTGTTTAACGGGAGACATGGGCCGCTCAACAAAGGGACGAGAATTGCTACCTAGACTTTATTACTGCATGATAGAGAGCGTTGTAATCAACCCATCAGGTCCTTAGACCTCAGTCTAGGCTATGACAACTGGCATCCCCGGGGCTTCCCATCTGAGAGTAGATGTTGTCAGCCTGTTCCCAGACTTTTTTGCATCTCCCCTGGAGTCAGGGCTGATTGGTAAAGCCCTGGCGCGCCAAATTGCAGAAATTCATCTTACCAACCCAAGGGACTTTACAACGGATAAGCACCACCGGGTCGACGACGAACCCTACGGTGGCGGGGTTGGTATGTTAATGAAGCCTGACCCAATTTTTGCCGCCGTCGAGTCGCTGCCGGTGCTGCCCCGGCGCGAGGTGATTTTGCTCACCCCCCAGGGCGAGGCGATGACCCAGGAACTCTTTCGCCAGCTCGTCACCCTCGATCAGCTGGTGCTGATCTGCGGCCACTACGAAGGGGTCGATGAGCGGGTCGGCCACCTGCTCACCCGAGAGGTCTCCCTGGGGGATTTTGTGCTCACCTGTGGCGAGATCCCCGCCCTGGCCTTGATCAACGGCGTGGTGCGGCTGCTGCCCGGCACCGTGGGCAAAACCGACTCCCTGCGCTACGAGAGCTTTGAGACCCCACTGCTCGACTATCCCCAGTACACTCGCCCCGCGACCTTTCGCGGTTGGGAGGTGCCGGAGGTGCTGCGATCGGGCAACCACGAGGCGATCGCCCAGTGGCGGCGGCAGCAGCAGATCGAGCGCACGCGGCAGCGGCGGCCGGATTTGTATGAGCAGTGGGTGGAGGAGGGTGGGGAGTAGGAGGGTGGATGGGTAGATGGAGCAGGTCGTAGGGTGTATCTGCGTAGCGATGCACCGTCTTAAATAATTGTGGGGAAAACTATGGGGATCAGAATTGGCAATGGCTACGATATTCATCGGCTGGTGGAGGGGCGATCGCTGATCCTCGGCGGCGTCAAGATCCCCCACCACCTGGGGCTAGACGGTCACAGCGACGCCGATGTGCTGACCCACGCGATTATGGACGCGCTGCTGGGGGCGCTGAGTCTAGGGGATATCGGCTTGTACTTTCCGCCAGGGGATCCAAAATGGGCGGGGGCCGATAGCCTCAAACTGCTGGAGCAGGTGAACGCCATGGTGCAGGAGCGAGGCTGGCAGGTGAGCAACATTGACTCGGTGGTGGTGGCCGAGCAGCCGAAGCTGAAGCCCCACATTGAAGCGATGCGATCGCGGCTGGCCGAAAAACTGGGCCTCGCCCCCGACCAGGTGGGGGTAAAAGCCACCACCAACGAAACGCTGGGGCCGGTGGGTCGCCAGGAGGGCATTGCGGCCTACGCAGTGGCGCTGCTAACCACCCCGGTATAGAGGGCTGTGCTGAGGTGCTGTCCAAGGACGACCTAACTTAACCGTTGGTGACCAGGAACTTTTCAGGTTTACAGGAGTCAAATCAATTTGTGAAATCTTTATGAGCTAGCGCCCAATCCAATGTGAACTTGCCTCAGATTATGATTAGCAATGGTTGCAAAAGATACTTTACCTAATAGAGAAACCCGTAAAGTACTTTATAATATCTTCAAGTTTGCCTCTGGTTTAGAGCAAACTTAGCGGTATTAACTCTGCATCTACTGCTGAACATTAATTTAGGTCTGCCCTAGGAGCTATCCTGGCGGGTTCGTGGCCGTAGGTGCTGGTTTTTGTCCCAAAGGCAGAGGGGTAAGGCTCAGATGGCTAAAGTCGCGCAATCACTAGTGGTTACAGGCCATACAATCCGTGGGGTTTGCTACGCTCGATCTGCCTACCTGAGTCAGGCGATCGCTGAACTGTCGGCTATTCCCCCAGAACGGGTAGGGCCAAGCGGCGAGTACGACTACTACGGACTGGCCAAACGCATTCAAATTAGTTTTTGGGACCAGGTGGGGCGCGGGGCCGTCAAGCAGCTGTCGGTGAAGCAGCGGGGGTCAGCCGTTATCCTCAGCGGTCAGCTAGAAACCCTCGATCTGCTCGATCAGCTGATCAACCTGGCGCTGCACACCGAAGGCACCACCCACGTAGAAGTGCATGACGTGCAGGTCAACAGTCTGGAGCTGGCCCAGCCGGTGCGGGTAGCCTAGACCACGGGGTTGGTGCTGTCGTTGACCACTAGCCGCAGGGCCGACAGGGCAAGAATGACCAAGAACAGTCCTAACCCAATGGTGCAGGCGTAGCTAATTTCTAGCTTCTGAAAGGCCTGCTCATAGATGTAGTAGACCACGGTTTTAGAGCTGTGGCGCGGGCCGCCCTGGGTCATAATGTAGACCTCTTCAAAAACTTTGGTGGCAGCGATCGCCGAGATCACGCTCACCAGCACCAGGTAGGGCCGCATCAGCGGCAGGGTAATATCCCAGTGCCTGCGCCAGCCGTCAGAGCCATCCAGCGCCGCCGCCTCATACAGATCTTGGGGAATGCTCTGGAGCCCCGCGAGATAGATCACCATGTAGTAGCCCAGCCCCTTCCACACCGTCACCGCCATCACGCTCAACAGCGCCAGGGCGGGGCTAGTCAGCCAGGGAATGCCGTTTTCGGTTAGCCCCAAAGACTTGAGCACCTGGTTAAACAGGCCGGTCTCGGCGTAGAGCCAGCGCCAGGCAATGCCCGCCACCACCATCGACACCACCACGGGCGAATAGTAGGCCACCCGCAGCCAGTGAATGCCCCGCAGCTGTCGGTTGACTAAAATCGCCAGGCCCAAGGGGGCAAAGGTCAAAATCGGCACCACCCCGGCCAGGTACACCAGCGTATTGCGCACCGTCTGCCAGAAGATCGGGTCGGTTCTTAGCCGCCGCAGGTTAGCAGTGCCCACCCAGGTGGGGGCCGCCGTTAGGTCTACCCCAAAGGTGGTGAAGCTCAGATAAAAGGCCCGCAGCGCTGGCCAAAACACCGAGACCCCCAGGGCCACCAGAGCGGGCAGCAAAAACAGGTAGGGAATCGCCCATTGGGGAATAGTCAGCCCCGACAGCCAGGTTTGGCCCAATTTTGTGCGAGGAGATGCGGTCATAAAGTACCGAAATCTAAGGAAAGCCCGTAGTCAGAATAGCGGAAAGTCTCTACTTGCAAGAGGCGGGAAACCGGGTTTCTGAGCCAATAGGAGAAACCTGTAGCAACCCAGCCAAGAAACCCGGTTTCTGGATGCAGGGGTTTTCGGCCTGGGTAAGCTACCGCCGCCAAAGTCTCAGCTCAGCTTCTAACGCCTAGAATTTGGGGTTGTAAGATTTAGCTAAACGATCTAATTGAGATCTTCGCGGTAATCATTTACGCTCCGTCGCCTATGGCACCCATCACTTATTCTCCTCCCGTCAACGCCCTGCTCCAGATCGGGGAAAAGCACATACGCTCACCTGAGGAATGGCCTGACTATGCCAAGCTCTATGGTCTCACCGCCCAGCACATTCCCGATCTGCTCCAGATGGCGACCGACCAAGATCTCAATTGGGCTCCAACTGACAGCCCAGAGGTTTGGGCACCTCTCCACGCTTGGCGAGCGTTAGGACAGTTAAAAGCAGAGGCGGCGATCGAGCCACTGCTGTCTGTCTTTCATGTGATGGAAGACAGCGACTGGTTCTCGGAGGATATGCCCAATGTATTTGCGCTGATTGGGCCAGCGGCCATTCCCCCAGTGCATGCTTTTTTAGCTGACTCTGAGAATGCCTTCTACTGTCGATGGACGGCGGCTAGCATCTTGGTCAAACTTGGCCAAACCCATCCCCAGGTGCGAGCTGACTGCGTAGCCATCCTAGAGCAGCAGCTTGGGCAATTTTCCAAAAACAGTCCTATGTTCAACGGAGTCTTAATTGCTAGTCTGATGGATTTAGAGGCGCAGGAATCAGCCCCCCTGATGGAGCGAGCATTTGTCGCTAAACGAGTTGACTCATCCATCGCCGGAGATTGGATTGATGTCCAGTACGGGCTGGGGCTAATTTCGCGGGCAGAGATCAATGACCTTCGCCACCATGTGGATGCGGAAAAACTCAGGTCAAAAGCCTCAAAGGTAGGCGCTAAACCTACCAAGGGCTTCGGGACTTCGCCATCTACAAAGAAGAAAAAGCGCTGACCAGTTGGCTGACAACCTCATCCCAGCAGCGGGGTCAGATCGAGATGCTCGCTCACCGCCTCGGTGAGTTCGTTGAGGATGGCCTCGCGCTGTTCGCGGTAGTTGGGAATGCCCGTGGGCAGTGACCCCAGCCCCCGCTGCTGGCGCAGGCGGTTGAGCCAGGCCCGCCGCCAGGGACCGTTGTCAAACAGGCCATGCAGGTAGGTACCCCACAGGGATTGACTGGCATCGACTACCCCCAGGCTGCGGTCTTCGAACAAAAACTCGAACTTATTGCCCTTCTCGTCTTGTCCCTCGGAGAGCAGGAGCTGGGTGCGGCCCTGGTGCAGCTCGTAGCCCGACACCGGCAGCCCCTCCTGGGGAAAACGGGAGCTGACGGTGCGCTGACGGGCGATCTTTTGCTGGGTGATCACCGTGCGCAGGGGGAACAGGTCGAGGCCTGGGAAGCGACCTTCGTGGCCCTCAATGCCCTCGGGATCGGCCAAAAACTGCCCCATCATTTGAAAGCCGCCGCAGACGCCCATGACGGTGCCGCCAGCGGCTACATAGTTTTGAATTTCCTCGGCCATGCCGGTGCGCTGCAAAATGAGCAGGTCGGCAATGGTGGTCTTGGTGCCGGGGATGATCACCGCATCGGGGTAGCTGAGCTTTTCCTTGGGGCTGAGGTAAACCACCCGCACGTTGGGCTCGGCCTCCAGCGGGTCGAAGTCGGTGAAGTTAGAGATGCGGGGCAGGCGAATGACGGCAATGGTGATGTCGGCCTGTTTTTTGCTGCCGGGGGTGCGATCGAGCAGGCTGAGGGAGTCTTCGGCGGGCAGGGCGTTTTCAATCCAGGGCACCACGCCGAGCACGGGAATGCCGGTGCGCTCTTTGATCCACGCTAAACCGGGCTCTAACACTTCGCGCTGACCGCGAAACTTGTTGATGATGATCCCTTTTACCAAAGCGCGCTCATCGGGCTCCATCAGCTCTAGGGTGCCGATGATGTGGGCAAACACGCCGCCACGATCGATGTCGGCCACTAGCACCGTAGGCGCATTGAGGTGTTTGGCCACGCGCATGTTGGTCAGGTCGCGGTGTTTGAGGTTGACTTCGACCGGGCTGCCGGCCCCCTCGCACACCAGAAAGTCGTAGTCTTGGCCCAGGCGGGTGAGGCTTTCTTGAATGGCCTGCCAGCCCTGGTCAAAGAAGTTTTCGTAGTACTGCATGGCGGTGGTGCGCCCCACCGCTCGGCCCCTGAGAATGACCTGGGAGGTCATGTCGCCCTGGGGTTTGAGCAGAATGGGGTTCATCTCGACCTGGGGGGGAACACCGGCGGCCCAGGCCTGAACTGCCTGGGCATAGCCCATCTCGCCGCCGTTGGCGGTGACGTAGGAGTTGAGGGCCATATTTTGCCCTTTAAAGGGGGCAACTCGCCAACCCCGCTTGCTGAGAATGCGGCAGAGGGCCGTGGTAATCAATGATTTGCCCACGTGGGAGGCTGTTCCCACTACCATGATTGCTCTCATGGAGCGTCTCCAAAGTTGAATGAGGTCAACGGTAGCGCTTGGGACTAGGCGATCACCTAACCAGCTACTCCCTATGCAGATTCTTCAGGAACAACACAACCCATCAGGACGATATTAGCCGTGCCACCAGCTGGGTGACCGCACCCAGCGGCACCATGCATTATAGAAATGATCGCCCAGGGTGGGGCGATACTGGACGGGGTTGAGCGGGTGCAGCCGCTCAAACACCTGGCGACCCATGGGGGTCAGGCGAAAGCTATCGGTTAACCCCTGGCCGTCGACTTCGCGGCGCAGCAGGCCAACGGCGATCAGCCACATCATTTCGTTTTCGGCCTGAAGCTCGGCCAGGTTGCGACGGCTGTAGCCGCTTTTAACACCCCCTGGGCCGCACACCTGGCGAATGGAAATGCTCTGCGATCGCATATCCCCCAGCAGATCTAGCCGAAACGAAGAGCACCGAAAGGCGCGCTCGGCCCGCTTGAGCGATCGCCGTGGATAGCGCAAGGCAATGGCTTGATCAAACTCAACTGGGGCCATGGGTTTAGAAATGGGGACTGCCTTAGTTATGCCTGTCTTGAATTGTAGGTTTAATCCACCAACAAGCGGGCAACAAGCGGGGAAGAATTGTGAATCAAGGGTGATTTAGTAGCAGCGGTTACTTTCTAATCCTTAAGCAATTGCTAAGCCTATTAGTGCATCAACCTCATCCAACGTTAATCAACCACTCTAAATAGCCAAAAGGGTTTCTAGGGTTCCGGCCTGCCGCAGCGGCAGGTGCCTGGTCCGAGAGAAACCGCCAGATCGCTCTTAGCTCTGCGTTGTCAGCAGCGGCTTTATGAATCTGGTACACGGCGGGATAAAAGCCCGGGAGGATAGCGAAGCACCGCTTTGCCATTCTCTTGGGCTGCTGTTTTTTATGACGTTTTTTCTCCCGTAGCACCCATCTACCCACCTACCCATCCACCCATCCACCCCCCACCCATGGCCCACCCGCTCCCCCCTGAAATCGAAGCCCTGAAATTATCCCTGGAGTCAAAGGGCGTCAAGTACGCCCTGGCCAGCTATGTGGATATTCACGGCATGGGCAAGGCCAAAATGGTGCCCCTGGCTCACCTGGGTCAAATGATGGCAGGCTCAGAGCTATTTACCGGCGCGGCCCTCGACGGGGTGCCTCAGGAAATTAGCGATGAGGAAGTGGCGGCGATGCCTGACCCGGCCTCGGCCACGGTGCTGCCCTGGAAGCCCGAAGTTGCCTGGTTTGCCAGCGACCTCTACCTGAAAGGGCAACCCTTCGAGGCCTGCTGCCGCACGATTCTCAAGCAAATGCTGGCCAAGGCGGCGGCGATGGGGTTTACCTTTAACCTGGGCATTGAGACCGAGTTTTTCATGCTCAAAGAAAACGCGGACGGTAGCTTTGGCCCGGTGAGCGATCGCGACCACCTGGCCAAACCCTGCTACTACCTGCCCAGCCTGCTTGACAACGCTCCCTGGCTGAGCGAACTGGTCGAGTACATGAACGATCTGGGCTGGGACGTGTACTCCTTTGACCACGAAGACGCCAACGGCCAGTTTGAGACCGACTTCGCCTACAGCGACGCCCTTACCATGGCCGATCGCCTCACCTTCTTTCGGCTGATGGTGAAGGAGATCGCCCGCAAACACGGCTATTTCGCCAGCTTTATGCCCAAGCCCTTTGGCGATCGCACCGGCAGCGGCGCCCACTACAACATGTCTTTGGCCGACATTGCAACTGGGCAAAACCTGTTTGAAGATCCTGACGATTCGCGCGGCTGCAAGCTCTCGACGCTGGGC